>JBGASI010000537.1:0-6575 GCA_044229815.1 Vicinamibacteria bacterium
ACTGGTCGCCGGCGGCGCCGTCGCGGCAGGGGCGGGCCTCGCCGTCGCGCTGGGCGGCAACGACGCCACGCCGGCCGGAGGCGAGGTGACCTTCACGGGCGCCCGCTTCGGCACCCTCGCGCTCGACTGCCCGAACGGCGCCACGGGAACGCCGCTGGCGGTGGCCATCGACCTCGACGCGCAGAACGGGACCGGCCGCGACGTCACGATCGGCGCCGCCTCCGCCGTGCTGATCATCGTCGCCTCGCCGGTCGTGCCGAGCGAGGTCGGCTTCGCGAGCAGCGCGCCGGCCACGGTCGTCCCGGCCACGCTGCACGCGGGCACGACCGCCCTGCGCGTGCAGACGACGCTCAGCTGCGCGAACGGCGCCGGCGACGCCTCGCGCTACAACGAGTGGAAGGGCCGCGTCACCCTCACCGTCGGCAGCGCGCAGACCGTGGAGACGGCCGACACGTTGCGGATCAACCTGCCCTAGACCGTCACTTCGAGGCGCGGATCAGGTACGTGAACTCGTGGTCGCCGAACTGCGGACAGGTCACTGTCGTGACGCCCCGGGCGTTCAGCAGCGCGTAGGAGTCGGTCGTCGTGACCTGGCCCGTGAAGCGCACGCCCTTGCCGCCGGGGCAGGGTCCCTCGGGCGGTCGCGGGCCGTTCGTCGTGAACTCGATGACGCCGCCGTCCTTGACCGTTCCGCTCAGGTCGTACGACTCGGGCGCGCAGCCCGAGTCGACGCCGGCGAAGCCGGAGAGCGAGGCCGAGGCGACGCCCTGGACGAGCGTCAGCTGCCCGTAGCACTGGAACTGCGTCTGGAAGCCGTCGCTCTTGCGAAGGACCTGGAGCGTCCACTGCACGTAGTAGCCGCCCGCGACGCTCGGCGGCGGGGTGGCCGACGCGGGGCCGTCGTCGCCGCCGCAGGCGACGAGGCCGAGCAGCACCGACGAGGCAAGGGCGAGACGCCGAATCGATCCGGGGAACATGAGGGCCTCCTTTCGCAGGCACCCTCTCTTCTCGGCAACACCCGTGCCGTGTCGCTCCGGCCCCAAGTGGCTTGCTTTCAGTGATGCGCGCGAGAGCCGGCCGTTCGAGGATCGAGGCGCCCGTTCGAGGACCGAACGGGCGGGGTCGGCTGGCGGCTACTCCCGCTCGTCGCCGCGGTGGTGCAGGCCCCAGGCCTCGAGCCGCCGGTAGAAGGTCTCCGGCGAGATGCCGAGCAACTCGATCGCCTTGCGGCGGTTGCCGCCGGTGTGCTCGAGGGTCCGCAGCAGGTGGGCGCGCTCGGCCTCTTCGACCACCTCGCGCAGAGGCCGCGGGGCGCCCCCGGCGGCGGAAGGCGGCGCGCCTTCGGCCCCGCGGCGCAGCTCGTCCGGCAGGTGCTCCGGCCGCACCTCCTCGCCGTCCACCAGGCACACGGCGCGCTCGACCACCTGCTGCAGCTCGCGCACGTTGAACGGCCAGCGGTGCCGCTGGAGCAGATCGAGCGCCTCCGGGGTGAAACGGTGGCGCACGGGACCGCGGTCGACGCGCGCGAGCGCGTGCGCGACCAGCAGCGGCACGTCCTCGGGCCGCTCGCGCAGCGGCGGGATCACGATCGCGTGGCCGAGCCGGGCCAGCAGGTCGGCGCGGAAGCGCCCGTTCTCGACGTCTCGCTCGAGCGAGCGGTTCGTGGCCGAGACGACGAGCGCGTCCACCCGACGGCCGGCGGTGTCGCCGACGCGGTACAGCTCCCCCGAATCGAGAAAGCGCAGCAGCTTCGTCTGCAGCGCCGGCTCCACGTCCCCGATCTCGTCGAGGAAGAGGACGCCGCCGTCCGCCAGCTCGAGCCGGCCCTTCTTGTCGCGGCTCGCCTCGGTGAAGGCCCCGCGCACGTGGCCGAACAGCTCCGACTCGACGAGCGTCGGCGCCAGCGCCGGGATCGGCACCGGCACCCAGCCGCGCGCGCCCCGGCCGCTCTCGAGCGCGTAGGCGCGGGCGAACAGCTCCTTGCCGGTGCCGGTCTCGCCCCGCAGCAGCACACGCGCGCCGGCGCGCGCGAAGCGGCGCAGCGCGTCGTACGCGGACAGCAGCGCCGGCGAGCGGCCGACGATCTCGTGCCGCAGCAGCTCGGCCTGCAGCAGCTCCAGCCGCTCGTCGCTGCGCGCGAGCGCCTCGGCCGTCTGCGCGTGCTCGACGGCGCGCTCGAGCACGAGCGCGGCGTGGACCGCGAGCGCCGTCACGAAGTCGAGGTCGGCGGCCGTGAAGGGCCGCTCCGCCGCCAGCGTGTCGAGGTAGAGGACACCGCGGGCCGGGCGCGGCCCGAGCGGCACCGCGAGCACCGAGCGGATCTGGAAGCGATGGATGCTGGCCGCCCCCTTGAAGCTCGCATCGCCACGGATGTCGGAGGCGAGGACGGCCAGGCCCGTCTCGGCAACCCGGCGGACGACCGAGAGGCTGATCGGCCAGCGCTCCGGCCCGCCTTCGAGCGACACGCCGTGCGCGGCGAGCGGCCGCGGCGTGCCGTCGGCGGCGAGCGCGACGAGGCAGCCGCGCTCGGGCGAGAGGGCCGCGACCGCCGCCGCGAGGATGCGCCCGCTGACGGCGCGCGGGTCGCGCTCGGCGGCGAGATCGCGGGCGATGCGATACAGCGCGGCCAGCCGCTCCGCGCCGAGCGCCGCGTCCGCCAGCGCCTGCGCGGGGTCGCGAGTGGCTTCGGTGTGCGTGCCCGCCGCCGTCTCCCGCTCGCCCACCGCCTACCCGGCCGGCACCCAGTAGACGCCGCCCTCGTCGTACGCGAGCCGCCAGGCGGGCGCACGGCCGAGCTTGCCCGCCGCGGCGAGGCTCGCGAGCGGGGCCTCGACCATCCTCTCGACCGTCGGGAACAGGTCGAGCGCCCCGCGCTCGGGGCTGGTGCCGCAGCGCAGCACGAAGGCCTCGGCCTGGGCCTCGACGGCGAGCGTCACGCCGTAGCGGGACGGCCCGGCCGCCGCGATCTGCGCGAGTCGCGGCCGCAGGAGCGCAGCCATCTCGTCCGGGCCGAGCGGCTCGAAGACGACGGCCTCGTCGACACGGTCCAGCAGGTCCTGCCCCAGCGCCTCCCGCGCAGCGGCCAGAGCCTCCGCCTCGGCGACGCCAGCGCCCACGTTCGAGCTCAGCACGAAGATCGCCTCGCGCGCGTCGATCGCATCACCCGGACCCTCACCGAGCCGCCCCTCGGCGAACACGACGGCGCGCGGCTCGGCGCGCAGGGTGCGCGCGAGGCTGCCCTCGCCGGGCGCGCCGTTCGCCGCGAGCAGGCGCCCGACGGCAGCCTCGTCCGCGAAGTCCGGCAGCGCGATCCGCACGAGCTCCGAGTCGTTGCCGAAGAGGTGCTCGGCCACGAGCCGGGCGAGGCGGGTCCGGCCCACGCCGCGCGGGCCCAGGAAGAGGAACACCGCGCGCGGGACGCGGCGCCCCGCCGGGGCGGAGTTCGCGAGGACCAGCCGGCGCGCCACCCGTTCGACGGCCTTCTCTTGCCCGACCAGCCGCTCGCGCAGGAAGGCCTCGAGCGACGCCACGCGCTCCGTGAAGCCGGCCAGGGCACGGGCACGGGCCGCGAGATCCCGCGGCAGGAGCCCCGCGTCGGCGAGGCCTTCCTCGAGGGCGGCGTCGCGCAGCTCGCCGAGCGCCGCGAGCAGGTGCAGGGTCGAGACCGGGCCGGATGCGGCCAGCACCTCGGCCCGGGCGAAGGCGTTCTTCGCGGCCGTGCTCCGGCTGACGGGGCCCGGCGGGGCGCCCGGCCCGCGGCCGGCCGCGTGGCGCAGGCGTCGGCGCAGCACCGCGGGACGGACGCGCAGCCCGGCCAGCAGGTCCGCGATCGTGGCGCGCTCGCGGCGCAGCGACTCGAGGTCCTCCGCGGAAAGGCCGGCCGCCTCGGCCTGCGCCCCGAGCAGCTTCTCGAGGCTCAGCACGCCGACCACGAGGTGGACCGGGGTGATCCGGGCGTGCTCCGCGCGGGCGGCCTCGGCCGCCCCGAGCTGCCACGCGAGGGCCGTCGCCGGGGTGAGTTCGTTCACGGTGCCGGAATCGTCTCACGGCCCGCCAGGGGCGGCGCTGCGATCCGGCTCACTTCCCCCGGGTACCCGCCGAGCCGCCCTTCCCCTACGGCAGGAGCACGACCTTCCACGAGATCACCTCGTCGCCGGGGCCCTCGTTCGAGACGAACAGGGAGTACTCGCCCTCGGCCACGTTCGACGCGGTCACCTTACGCGGCTTGCCGCCTTCCACCGAGCGCGCGAGGTAGTCGCAGTCGTCGCGCTCGAACTGACGGTAGCTGCAGACGTGGTCCGTGACCCAGAGCGCCACCACGTTGCCCGCGCTCGTGTAGTCGACCGTGACCTCGAGCGTGCCGCGGGCGGGCGTCTTGAAGTCCCACTTCACCACCTGGCGCGCGGTGAGCGGCTCGCTGCCCTGGGCGACCAGGACCCCGGGAGTCGGTGTCGGCGCCGGGGTCGGTGCGACGGTGGGCGAGGGCAGGGGTGTGGGCGTCGACGCACTGTCGCCACAGGCGCCCAGACCGAGCGCGAGCGCGGCGATGGCGAAGCGCGACCAAGACAAAGCGTCCCATGAAGCCACGGCGCACCTCCTCTTCGGCGGGCAAGCCCCCTGCACCGGATCCGACCACGCTACCGTTCCCACTCGCCACCGTCAAGAACGCGGCCGTGCAACCCCCGGACCGCTGCCTCGGTACTAGCCACCGGGGCGCTCGTGCGGCGCCCGGGAGACCATGGACACGACCGCGACCCTCTGCGCCACCCTGCCGCTGCCGGCCGGCGACACCGCCGACCCGCTACCATCAGCGGCACCCCCAATGGCGCCGCCCAGCGACCTCGCCCTCATCGACCGCGTCGCGCGAGGCGACGCGCAGGCGTTCAACCTGCTGTACGAGCGGTACTCCCGGCCGGTCTTCGGCGTGCTGCTGCGTCTGGCGGGCCGGCGGGCGCTGGCGGAGGAGTGGCTGCAGGAGGCCTTCACCCGGGTCTGGCTGGCCGCTGGCACGCACGACCCGGCGCGGGGGGCGGTCCGCTCGTGGATCTTCACGATCGCCATCAACACCGCGCGCAGCGAGCTCGGGCGCAAGCGCCACCGGACGCCCCACGTCTCGATCGACGAATCGGGCCTGGATCTGGCGGACGGCGGGACCGGCGAGCCGGCGCTGGCCGAGGGACTCGACGGCGAGCGGCGCGCCCGGCGGCTGGCGGGCGCGCTCGCGCAGTTGCCCGCGTTCATGCGCGAGGTGGTGGTACTGCGCTGCAGCCGCGAGCTGTCGTTCGCTCAGATCGCCGAGGTCACGGGCGCGCCCGAGGGCACGCTCAAGTCGCGCTTCCACCGGGCCGTGGCCGCGCTGCGCACGGCGCTCGGCAAGGCCGAGGGAGAGGAACGATGACGCACCCGACGGCTGCCGAGCTGCTCGATCTGCATTTCACGGAGGCCGCCCCCGCCCGGGCCACGCGCCTGGCGGCTCACGTCGCCGGCTGCGCGGCGTGCGGCGCCCTGCTGGCCGACCTCGAGTGGGTCGAGCGGTCGCTCGCGGGATGGCCGGACGGGGCGCCGCCGGCCGACGGGCTCGCGCGCGTGCTCGAGCGGATCGAGTCGCTGCAGGCGCCGGTGGCGAGACGGCGCCGGGCGCCGGGTGCCGTCCTGCCGAGCGCGGCGGCGATCCTGGCCGGGGCCGCGGCCGTGGTGTTCGGGGGGGCCCAGGCCGCGCTCGCGTTCCTGGCGACCGGCTCCCTGGTGACGTTGTCGCTCGCGCCGGCGCTGATCCTGGAATCGCAGCGCCGGGGGCGCGAGGCAGCCGCGCGCTGAGCCGCGCGGGCACGAAGGGAGAGACCACCGATGGAACGGAAGAAGAAGCTGATCGGCCGGCTGGCCTTGGGCGCGGGCGCCGTGCTGGCGCTGGCGCTGCTGGCGCTCGGGGCGAGCGCCGCGCTGCGCAACAACGAGCGCGAAGAGCAGGAGAGAGCGGCCCGCGCCGAGCGCGAGCAGCTCGTCGAGGGCTCGAAGAAGTACCTCGGCGAGCTGGCGCGCCGGGTCGACCGCCTGCCCGCCGACCCGACGCTGGTCGGCGAGATCGAGGCGCGCTACTTCGAGGAGCTCGCCACCGCGCCGATGCAGGTGTGGGCCATGGGCACCGACGGCCGCTTCCTGTTCGGGGTGCCGCGCGAGGCCTTCGACAAGCTGAACACGATCTACGACGCCGACGTCGCGCCCAACCTGAAGCAGGGCGTCTTCGTCGACCGGCAGACCTTCCTGCGCACGCTCGTGGACTCGAGCGAAGAGATCGGCCCGAAGAGCTTCGAACCGGAGGCGGAGCCGAGCGAGAACGACTCCACCTGGGACCGCTGGCGCAGCCTCGGGCGCGACCCCGGGCGCTCGCTCGTCGTGTCGGCGCCGCTCAAGGCGGCCGACGGGAGCGCCCTGGGCAGCCTCTACCTCAAGCGCGCGATCCCGGAGGCGCGCTTCCGCGGCGACGAGGCCCTGCAGGACGCCGGGACCGCGGCCGGGGTGATCGCCGCCTTCGCGGGCGTCTTCCTCTGGCTGCTGCTGCCGACCTGGGTCTACGT
>JBGASI010000033.1:0-15530 GCA_044229815.1 Vicinamibacteria bacterium
GGTGATCTTGCGCTCGAGGTCGACCGGGTCCATCGTCAGGCTGCGGTCGATCTCGACCAGCACGGGCACCGCACCGACCGCGAGGGCCGCCGCCGCGGAGGAGACCCAGGTGTAGGCCGGGACCAGGACCTCGTCGCCCGGGCCGACACCGGCGCCCACCAGGGCGCAAACGAGGGCGCTCGTCCCGCTGTTGACACCGAGCGCGTGGCGCGTGCCCGCGAAACGCGCGAGCTCGAGCTCGAACTGCCGGACCTCCGAGGCGCCGCGCGTGTGATAGCGGGCGAGGCCGCCCAGCGCCAGCACCCGCAGCGCCGCGAAGAAGGCCGCCGTTCCGATACCTGCCATGACTGGGGAATCGTCCCCGCAGTGGCGCCCGGAGTCAATCGATGCTGATATTGGTTTTCATTTGGGCGCCAGCGGTCACATGCGGACTTGGCTCGCCAGGAGGTCGCTCGCCAGGCGGTCGGCGGCCCGTGCCGCGAGGGCCATCGCGGTCAGCGTGGGGTTCTTCTCGCAGCCGGTCGGGAAGCAGCTCGCGTCGCAGACCAGGACATTGCGGACGTCGAAGACGCGATTCCACTCATCCACGACACCGTGCCGGCGGGAGCGGTGCATCCGCGCCGTCCCGCCGTAGTGCACCGCGGCACCCGGGACGAGCTGGGGCTCGACCGACCACGCCCGTGCCCGGCAGCCGGCTTCCTCCAGCAGGTCGAGCAGGTGCCGGCGCCCCGCGACCATGTTCTGCAGCACCGCCTCCTCGTAGCGGATGCAGATCTCCAGGAGAGGCAGGCCGAAGGCGTCCCTGAGGGTCGCGGAGGGCCTCACGTGGTGCCGCTCGGAAGGGACCATGGTCCCGAACATCTGCACCCCGACGCCTCGGCCCTTGAGGCCGAAGCGGCTGCGGACCTTGTCGCGCAGCCCGGCCGTCCCGAGCGTCCATGAGTGGGCGAGCAGCGGCGAAGACGAGGCAGGAGGCCGGCGCGTCAGATAGGCCGCCGGCGCCAGCAGCGTGAGCGGCTCGTCCAGCTCGAGGCCCCACCACTCCTTCGGGTGGTCGTGCAGGTAGGCGCCGAGCACCCCGTCGGCGTTGCCGAGGCCTTGCGGGAAGTCGGCGCACGCCGAGTCGAAGAGGAGCTTCGTGGAGAACAGCGGGCCGCAGGCGACCACCACGGCGGCCGCCTCGAGGCGGTGCCGCACGCCGCTGCGGCGATCCTCGTACACGACCGCGTCAACCCGCCTCTTCGCCGCCGCCCACTCCAGCCGCAGCACGTGGGCGCCGCGGAGGAGTCGGAAGCGCGCGCTGCCTTCGAGCGGGCGCACGACGTTGGTGTAGCTGTTGAAGGCTGTGCCGCGCCGCGCCAGCAGCCAACGCGGCCCGTCGGCGAGCGGCAGCGCCGTCAAGCCCTGGCCGTGCGCCCTGGCCGCGCTCGCGACGCCCAGCCAGTCGAGCGGGAGCTCGTGCCTGTAGGCGGCGTGGCCGGCGGGCAGCCCGGGCACGTCTTCGGCGGCCGCCGTGATCTGCAGCAGGCGCTCGGCCTGCTCGTAGTAGGGGACCAGGTCCTCGTAGTCGATCGGCCAGCGAAAGCGCTCATGCAGCCTCTCGCCCTCGTGGAAGTCCTCGGGTGCGAAGCGCGGCACGGCGCCCGTCCACTGGTTGGTGAGTCCCCCGGGCGCGCGGTTGACGTACCAGTCCGTGCGCGGATCGCCGGTGGCGACGTGGTGCCTGGCGTGCTCCATCGGGGGCACGCGCCGGTGGAGGTTGCGACCCATGAGACGCAGCAGGCGTCCGCCCTGGAACTCCAGCCCCGACTCCAGGAGCACCACGGGGATCTGCCGGCGCGCGAGGGCGTGCGCCGCCATGGCCCCGGACGGGCCGCTGCCGATGACGATGACCCGGCGATCGTCCTGCATCACTCCTTCTTGGGCTGAGTTGGGGAATTCTAGGGCCTGCGCGTCGAGCAATCTCCTTGCGTTGACCCCTCCGTTGGCTCGAGCGCGAGCGTCTGGGCAGGACCGACGGTCAGTTTTCTGTTGACGGCGGGCCCCCTCTCGGGTTGAATCACCCTCATTCCGGCGGTGACGCAGCTCCCAATCCAATCGTCTCGCGGCCCCCTCCGCCGCGCGGCTTCGGCATCTCCGTGGCCGGGCCTGCGCTGACCGCCAGGTTGCTGGAAGGCATTTCTCGTCAAGTCACTGGTCCAAGGGGGCGCTCCATGCGAGTGGGAAGCTGTAGGACGGTCGTGCTGGCGGCGCTGTTTGGCCTCGTCGCGGGAGGTCCCGCGATCGGCGCCGAGCAGAGGGGGTTCAGCGCGCGGGCGCTCGAGCCCGCGGCCACCGAGACGACCGGGAAGTCGGCGCGCGGGCTGGTCAGCGTGCTCGTCAAGCTCGACGCCGCTCCGCTCGCCACCTACAGGGGCGGGGTCGCGGGTCTCCTCCCGACGAGCCCGCAGGTGACCGGCTCCCGCATCGAGCGGGGGCAGTCGTCCGTCCAGGCCTACGAGCGCTTCCTCGCCGGCAAGGAGAATGCCTTCGCCCTCGCGCTGTCCCGCTCGATCCGCGGGGGGCGTGTCGTCCACCGCTACCGCGCGGTCTTCGGCGGCGTGTCGGTCGTCGTGCCGCGCGACAGGGTGAAGGAGCTCGCGTCGCTGCCCGGCGTCAAGGCCGTCTACCCCGACGTCCTGCTCTCGCTCGACACGGACCGCAGCCCCGAGTTCATCGGGGCGCCGGCGCTCTGGGCGAAGGTCGGTGGCCAGGGCCGGGCGGGCAAGGGCATCGTCGTCGGCATCGTCGACAGCGGCATCTGGCCCGAGAGCCCGTCCGTGCGAGACGACGGGACCTTCCCGGCTCCGCCCGCGAAGTGGACCGGCACGGCCTGCCAGTTCGGCTCGGCCAAGCCTGGCGACGCGCCCTTCGCGTGCGACCACAAGCTGATCGGCGCCCGCCGCGTGATGTCGACGTTCGACGCGTTCGGGCCGGCCCCGCTGCCCGGCGAGTTCTTCAGCGCCCGCGACAACAACGGCCACGGCAGCCACACGGCCACCACCGCCGCCGGCAACGGCAACGTCGCGGCCGAGTTCCAGGGCGTGCCCCTCGGCGTGCTGAGCGGCGTCGCGCCGCGGGCGCACCTCGCGGCCTACAAGGTGTGCTTCACGACCAGCACCGGCACGGGCTCGTGCTACTCCTCGGACTCCGCCGCCGCGATCGAGCAGGCCGTGCTCGACGGCGTCGACGTGATCAACTTCTCCATCGGCGGGGGCGCCTCGCCCTACTCCGACCCGGTCTCCCTCGCCTTCCTCGACGCCTACGCCGCCGGCGTCTTCGTAGCCTGTTCGGCCGGGAACGCCGGCCCCTCGGCGGACACGGTCGACCATCGCGAACCGTGGACGACGACGGTCGCGGCCACCACGACGGACAAGCAGTACGCCGGCTCGGCCTCCCTCACGGGCGGCGGCGGTGGCGCGCTCGAGCTCGCCGGCATCTCCGCCTTCGACGGCCTGGTGCCGGCGGCCCCGATCGTCCTCTCGTTGGCGGCGCCGTACAGCGACGACCTGTGCCTCAACCCGGCCGCCCCTGGCTCGCTCGCGGGCAAGATCGTGGCCTGCAAGCGCGGCAACAACGCTCGCGTGGCCAAGAGCGCGAACGTCGCCGCCGGCGGCGCGATCGGGATGATCCTCTACAACACATCGGACGCCCAGACCCTCAACGCGGACATCCACTCGGTCCCGACCGTCCACGTCAACGGCACCCAGGGAGCGGCCCTCGCGGCCTTCCTGCTCGCCCAGGCGACTCCCCAGGCGAGCCTCCTCGGCGCGCGCCTCCAGGACGGGCAAGGCGACGTCACCGCGGACTTCAGCTCGCGCGGCGGACCGGGGCAGACCCTCGGCATCGCGAAGCCGGACGTCGGCGCCCCCGGCGTCGACATCCTCGCCGGCTACTCGGGCAAGCTGGCCGTGCCGGCCGGGCCGGACGGCCTCGTCTACGCCATCCTCAGCGGCACCTCGATGGCCTCTCCACACGTGGCGGGCGCGGC
This sequence comes from Vicinamibacteria bacterium, assembly GCA_044229815.1. GTDB lineage: Bacteria > Acidobacteriota > Vicinamibacteria > Fen-336 > Fen-336 > DATBSL01. Next base: position 4,031 of record JBGASI010000033.1, read on the forward strand.
CGCGCTCCTGAAGCAGCTCCACCCGACGTGGGGCCCCGGCGAGATCAAGTCGGCGCTCATGATGACCGCGACGGGCGCGGTCGTGAAGGAGGACGGGGCCACGCCGGCGACGCCGTTCGACGTCGGCAGCGGCCGGATCGACCTCAGCCGCGCCGGCGGGGCCGGCCTGCTGATCTCCGAGACCGCCCAGAACCTGGTGGACCTGCAGGGCAACCTGTCGGTCGCCAACTACCCGAGCCTCTACGTGCCCGCGCTGCCGGGCAAGGTGGCCGTGCCGCGGCGCCTGCTGAACGCGCTCCGCCGAGGCGGGAGTTGGACGACCGCTGTCGAGGCGCCGGCCGACGTGCGGATCGACGTGCCCCGCCACCTCGAGTTCCACCGCAAGGGCGAGACGCGGGAGATCTGGATCGCCGTCGATGCCTCGCAGGTGCCGCTCGGCCAGGTGCGCCACGCCCGCGTGCTGTTCCGGCCGTCCGGCGAGAGACGCCACTTCGGCGGCAACGGCCGGGACGGCGACTGCGACGCCGACACGCATCACGGAGGTCGCGACGACTGTGACGGCGGGCGTCCCGAGCCGCTCGTCTTCCCGATCACGTTCGTGCGCAAGCAGGGCGGTGTGACGCTCGCCCAGTCCTGTGACGACACGACGCTCGTCCGCGGCGAGGTGGCCGAGTGCACGATCGCCGCGACGAACACCACGTTCCAGGCCTCGAACGTGGTCGTCAGCGACTGGCTGCCCCGCGAGTTGCGCCTGGGCAGCCTGACCGGCGCGCGGCGCCGGGGCCGCTCCGGCCTGTCCTTCGAGGGGCCGCTCGCGGCCGCCGTGCCCCCCGGCGTGACGATCGCGCCCGGCACCTCGCCCGGGGGAGGCTACCTGCCGCTGAGCCTCTTCGGCATCGCTCCCGTCTCCGGCGTGGGCGACGAGACGATCACCACCTTCAACGTGCCGGCCTTCTCCGTCGCGGGCCAGACCTACACCCGGATCGGCATCGTCAGCAACGGCTACCTCGTCCTGGGCGGTGGCACGGCGGCCGACGTCTCCTTCCTCAACCAGAGCCTGCCGAACGCCGCGCGTCCCAACAACGTGCTCGCGCCCTTCTGGACCGACCTGGATCTCACCGCCGCGCGCGGCGGGGCGCTACGGGTCGGCCTCCTGACCGACGGCGTCGACAGCTGGCTCGTCGTCGACTGGGACAAGGCGCCCAACTACTCGGCCGCCGTCCCCAACAGCTTCCAGATCTGGCTGCAGGTGGGAGCCACCGAGGACGTCACGTTCGCGTACGGCCCCGTCGGCTCGGGTGACGGAGGGCTGCTGACCGTCGGCGCCGAGAACGTCTTCGGCAACCGTGGCCAGAACTACTACTACAACGGCGCCGGAACCGCGCCCGGAGACGGCACGCAGCTCGCCGTGGCCGGCACGCCGTCGGCGCCGGGCGAGACGCACACCATCACCTACGAGGCGATCGCCCAGCGGCCCGGGTCGTTCGTCAACTGCGCCGAGATGTCCTCGGACGCGGTGTTCGGCATCACGACGGCCTGCGTGCCGGGCGACGTCACGCGGCCGTAGTCTTCGGGCGTTCTCCGGGCGGGCCGGTCTCCGGCCCGCCCGGCCTGACTCGCTCTGCGGTCCCCCGGTCCGAGGCAGGCCTCGAGCCGGCTACACTCTGCGCGTCGGCCCCGGCGGCGACAGCGGAGGGAGGGTCCGGAGAGTGAAGCGAGCGTGGATGGCCGTCCTGCTCGGCGCGGCCGCGTCGAGCTCGAGCGTACAGGCGAACCCGAGCGACGAGCCCCGGCCGATCGAGGTGTGGCTCACCCGGCCCGACCGCTCCGCGCTGTGTCAGAAGCAAGAGGAGCCGGTCGCGTTCCGCGACGGGGCGGAGGACGGCCCAGCCATCGTCGTCGACGACAGGCAGGCGCTGCAGACCATGGACGGCTTCGGCTTCGCGCTGACCGGAGGCAGCGCCGAGCTGCTCATGAAGATGAGCCCGGCGGCCAGAGAGGCCCTCCTGCGCGAGCTGTTCGCGCGCGACGGCGACGGCATCGGCGTCAGCTACCTGCGCCTGAGCATCGGCGCCTCAGACCTCAACAGCTCGGTCTTCTCCTACGACGATCGGCCGGCGGGCGAGACCGACTTCCCGCTCGCGCACTTCAGCCTCGCCCGCGACCTCGAGGACGTCCTGCCGGTGCTCCGGCAGGTCCTGGCCATCAGCCCCGGCCTGCGTATCCTGGCCTCGCCGTGGTCGGCCCCACCCTGGATGAAGACGAACGGCGACGCGCGCGGCGGTGCGCTGCGGCCGGACTGCTACGGGGTCTACGCCCGCTACCTCGTGAAGTACCTGCAGGCGATGAAGGCCGAGGGCATCACCATCGACGCCATCACCGTGCAGAACGAGCCCCTGAACTCCCGCAACACGCCGAGCCTGCAGATGCTGCCGGCCGAGCAGGCCGAGCTGATCCGGGCCCACCTCGGCCCGGCGTTGCGGGCGGCGGGTCTCGCCACGAAAGTCCTGCTCTTCGATCACAACCTCGACCGCATCGACCACCCGCTCACGACGCTGCGCGACCCGCGGGCGGCGCAGTACGTCGACGGCTCGGCGTTTCACCACTACGGTGGCGACTTCACCGCGATGGGGCTCCTGCACGACGCCCGGCCCGACAAGAACCTCTACTTCACCGAGCAGATGGTGGTCGAGCGCCCCGGCCAGGTGCCGATCGAGATCGCCGAGCAGGTGAAGCGGCTGATCATCGGGGCCCCGCGCCACTGGAGCCGCAACGTGGTGCTGTGGAACCTCGCGGCCGACCCGAAGAACGGCCCCCACACGGACAACGGCGGCTGCTCCATGTGCCAGGGCGCCGTGACGCTCGACGGGGACTCCGTGACGCGGAACCTGGCGTACTACGTCGTGGCCCACGCCTCACGCTTCGTTCCGCCAGGCTCGGTCCGGATCGCCTCGACGGATCCGGCCGACCGGGCGCTGCTGCTGAGCGAGGACGAGGAGCGCTCCGGCGCGCTGCGCATCGGGATCGCCGAGCGCAGCGGTGTGCTGCCGAACGTGGCGTTCGGCACCCCGGACGGCCGCACCGTGCTGGTCGTGGCCAACGACGGCTCGTCGACCCGCTGGTTCCTCGTCCAGCACCGCGGTCGCGCCGCGTCCATGCGGCTCGAGCCCGGGGCCGTCGCCACGCTCGTCTGGTAGCCAGGCTGCCGGCCCGTGATCGGCCGGGCGCCCCGCGATCAGTCCTCCGGCGGCGACTGGCGCCCGCCGGCGAGGGTGGGGAAGTAGACCTTGGCGCAGTCCGGGCAGATCCCGTGCGTGAACGTTGCTTCGGAACGGGCCTGGATGTAGGACTCGACCTGTCGCCAGAACCCCTCGTCGTCGCGGACCTTCTTGCACGACGCGCAGATGGGGATCAGCCCGCTCAACACCTTGACCTGTCCGAGCGCCGCTTCCACGCGGGCCTGCAGCTCGCGCTCCCGTGCCTTGAGGCTCCGCACCCGCAGGTGAAGGCCCCCGGCCACCGCCGCGCAGGCCGACGCGAGGCACAGCAGCTGGAACCAGCGCGCCTCATAGAGGTGCGGCAGCAGCGAGAAGGCGAACGCCGTCTCGTCGCGGCCCCAGGCGCCGTCCTCGTGGCGGACCCGCAGCCGAACGGTGTAGTCGCCGGGCGCCAGGTTCGTGTAGACGGCCTCGCGCCGCGCGCCGAGGTCGACCCAGTCTCGGTCGAAGCCGTCGAGCCGCACGCCGAACCTCAGCTGGCCCGGCGACTCGAAGTCCGGAGCGGTGTAACGCACCACCAGGCGGCCCTCGCCCGGGGGCACCCGCACGGCGAGCGCCGGGTCGATCGCACTTCGATTGACCTCGACACGCTCCACGATCACGCGGGGCGCGGCGTGCCGGGGAGCGAGGTCGCGCGGGTCGAAGACGATCGCGCCCCGGGCCGACGCGCACCAGATGCGCCCATCGCGGGCGCGCCAGAGGGCCGGAGACACGGCTCCGCTGAAGTCGCGGGTGGGCAGGCCGTCGCTCGGCCCGTAGACGACGGGCGTGATGGACCTCGTCGCCCCGGCCAGCAGGCCCTCCAGCTCCGCCAGCTCGAGCCGCGCGAGGCCGCGGTTGCTGGTCAGCCAGAGGTGGCCGTGGCCGTCCTCCGTGACGCCCCAGACGCTGTTCGCGCCGAGCCTGTCGCGAGCGAGGCACGGCTTGAACGTGCCGTCCTTGAACCACACCAGGCCCCTGCTGGTGGCGAGCCAGAGGGCCCCGTCGGCGGCGTCGTGCATGCCGAAGACGGAGAGCGGCGGTCCCTGCTGCGGGCCGTGGCAGGCGAAGCGCTCGTTCACCAGCCGGCACAGGCCGCCTCCGTCGCCCATGCCGACCCACAGCGTGCCGTCGAGGCTCTCGTGCAGCGAGAACACGGTGCCGCTCGTGAGGCCCTGCTCCCGGGTGTGGCGACGGAACGTCCCGCCCTCGAAACCGGTGAGGCCGCCGCCCATCGTGCCGAGCCACAGGACGCCGGCGCGGTCCTCGAGGATCGCACGCACGTCGCTGCTGCCGAGGCCGCTGCGTGGCCCGAACGTCGTCAGGTGCCCGTCCCGCAGGCGGTTCAGCCCGCCGCCGTGCGTCCCGATCCAGAGGCTGCCGTCGCGGCTCTCGCCCAGGGCGACCACGGTGTTGCGGGCGAGGCCGTCGCGGGTCGTGTAGGTGTCGATCCGGCCGGCCCGCAGCCGGTTCAAGCCGTCCTGGGTGCCGAACCAGACCGATCCGGCGCGATCCTCGTACACGGTCCAGACCTGCTCGGCGGCCAGTCCCGAGCGCGACGAGTACGTGGTGAACTGCCCATCCCGCAGCCGTGCCAGGCCGCTCTGGCCGCCGATCCACAGGCTGCCGTCGCGATCCGGCAGCAGCGCCTCGGGGCTGTTCGAGGGCAGCCCATCGCCGGAGGTCAGACGCGAGACCCCGTCGCCACGCAGCCGGTGGACGCCGCCGGCGCGCGTGCCGATCCACAAGCTGCCGGCGCCGTCCTCCAGGATCGTCATCACGCTCTCGTCGAGCAGGTCGCCGGGCTGGCTGATCCTCCTGCAGCGCTCGCTCTCGCAGCGGGCGATACCTTGCGTCGTCCCGACCCAGATGGCGCCCGCGCTCCCGAGCGACAGCGCTCTCACCTCGTCGCCGGGCAAGCCCTCCTTCGAGGAGAAGGTCGTCCGGCGCCCGTGGTCGAGGAGCAGCAGGCCGCGTTGCGTGCCCACCCAGATTCGGCCCCGGGCGTCCTCGACGAGCGCGCGCACGAGCTCGTCCGGCAGGCCATCGGCGGTCCCGAAGGCCGTCGTCGACCCTCCGGGGTCGATGCGGCACAGGCCCTTCGTGCCCCCCCACCAGACGGCCCCGTCCCTCGCCACCAGGATCGCGCGCACGGTGGCGTGCGCGGCGCAGCGCCCCGGCGGGACGCGGCTGAACACGCCGTTGCGGTAGCGGACGAGGCCGTCCTCGGTGCCCACCCAGAGCACACCGTCGGCGCCCCGGCGCAGCGCGCTGACCGAGTCTCCCTGGAACGCCTCGACCGCCATGTCGTCGAACACCGTGAACGAGGCGCCGTCGAAGCGGGCGAGCCCCTCCTCGGTGCCCAGCCACAGGTAGCCGTCGGCGGTCTGCTCGAGCGCCTGCACGTGGTCGTCGGGCAGCCCGCGCTCAGCGGTCCACACGTCCAGGAGGTACTGGCGGACGTCCTTGCGTGGATCGAGGCCGGCGGAGGCGATCGCCGCGACCCGCGCGTCGGCCGAGGCGTCGAACGCGTAGCTCAGGCCTGCCGGCCCGAGCCACGCGCCGAGCACGAGGAGCGCCGATCCGCACCGCCCCACGCGGCCCCGCACACGCCCCGTCCCCAGGACTCGATCCACGCCCATCACCGCCGCCAGACGTCTCGCGGCCGCACGGAGTATAGGCCAGCCGGGCGCGGCAGAGGCGCGGGACGGGCGATCTATCGCGGCAGCAGCCTGATGCGGATCCGCCGGTACTCCATCTGCCCGCGGTCGCCCTCGACGCCGATCGGGCCCGAGGCCGGCACGGCCAGCGCCGCCTCGAGCAGCTCGCCGTTGCATTCGGCCCGGGCGACGCCGCCGCGCACGGTGACCACGAGCTCGTTCCAGTCCTGCGGGCGGTAGCGCTTCAGGTCCTTGTACGGTCCCGCGAGCTTGTAGTCGCGGCACTGCAGCTGCGGCCCGCGCACGTAGACGCCGCTGTCGGCGTTCGGCGTGGCGCGGAACTCCAGCTTGAGCACGAAGTCCTCGGCGAACTCGCGTGTCGTCCAAAGCTGCTGGATCTTGCGGTACTCGGGCGGCGTCGTGACGACCAGCCGGCCGTTCATGGCGGCGAAACGCCGGTCCGGCGTCACCGCGACGCCGTCGAACGCGACGGGCGTCTCGACGAAGGGCCAGGCGGCGGCGTTCGGGTCCGACGCCTGCCAGCGCGCGGCGTTCGTCCGATCGGCCTCGGAGGTCGGGCGGTAGCCCCAGCCGCTGAGGTCGTGGCCGTTGAACAGGCTCACGAAGCCGTCTTCCGGCGTGAACGAATCGGCGGCGGTCTCGGAGAAGCCGAGCGTCGCGAAGACCGGGCGCAGCGCCGCGGCCCACTTCGCGTAGCCCGTCTCGTTCGGGTGCAGCAGGTCCGGGAACTCCGCGAGCGTCGCGTCGCCGTCCGGCCCGGCGAACAGCGGCCACGTCTCGAGGTAGGTGACCCGCGCGTCGTTCTTCACCGCAGCCTGGTAGAGAGCGTTGAGCCTCCGGATCTGCGCGGCGGAGCGCGTCTGGCTGGCGGAGCTCGGGAAGACCTGGCACAGCACGATCGGCATCCGCGCGTCGTGCCGCTCGAGCTCCACGAGGATCCGCTTCAGGTTCCCGGCGACCAACTCGGGTGTCGCGCCCTCCTCGAGGTCGTTCGTGCCGATCAGCAGCACGACCGCCGCCGGGGCGAGGGCGAGCACGTCCTCAGCGAGCCGGACGAGGACCCCGCGGCTCGTGTCGCCGCTGATGCCGCGGTTCGCCACCTTGATGCCCGGGAACGCCGCCCCGAGCCCGCCGCCCCAGCCCTGGGTGATCGAGTCGCCGAGGAAGACGACGGCGCCGCGGTCCTGCTCCACCGTCCCGGCCCAGGCCGAGCGCCGCTCGCGCCACAGGTTCTGGAACCACTCGTAGCGCCGGATCGGCCCCTCGCCGGGCAGGCCTGCGTCCGAAGCGGGGATCGCGTACCTCTCCGGCGCCTGGGCCGCCTCGCCGGGGGCTCCGGGGGCGGCCAGCGCGAGAGACGACAGCAGCGCGGCGACGGCGGTTCGAGGGCTCATCCGCCGATCTTACGCCGCCGCAGGCCTCAACCGAGGCGGGCGAAGCGGTCCTTGACCTCGTTCTCGAAGCGGCGCAGGAAGCCGAGCGTGTAGTCGAGCACGTCGATCCGCTCGTCCTGCACGAGCGGCGTCAGGTCCATCGCGAAGTTGAGCGCGTCCGCCTTGTCGGTGGCGTGCGACTCGAAGAAGCTGGCGTGCGCGGTGCGCCGCCCGGCCACCGCGACGTCGTAGCGCTTGCCGCCGGTGATCTGCGAGTCGTAGACGCCCGAGAGCGCCGCGGCCAGGTTCTTGAACCGGTCCACCGGCAGCACCTGCTTGTCGGCGTCGTTCAACCAGTCGAGGTCGCGCCAGATCTCGCAGCCGAGCACGCGCTGCGGGCGGCGCTCCTTCGGCAGCGAGCGGAGCGCCTCGATCGTGCGCAGGCAGCAGGCCACGTGCGTGTCGTGCTTGTCGGCCGGGTTGTGCAGGTAGAGAACCTGCGGCTGCACGGTCTCGAAGACGGCCACGAGGTCCGCCAGCACGCCGGCGTGGCCCTTCTTCTTCACGTCGGCGCTCGGGTGCATCAGCTGCACCTGGCAGGCGTACTCGCCGACGATCGCCGCCTTGCGCTGCTCCTTCACGCGGACCCGCACCATCTCCTCGTTGCTGTACTCGGCGTAGATGTCGGTGCGCGAGCTGCCGGCGCCGTTCGTGACGACGACGCCGGCGAAGCCGCGGTCCTTGCGGCCGAAGCACTCGGCGATCCCGTGGAACGCCATGAACTCCTGGTCGTCCTGGTGGGTGCCGACGCACACGTGGGTGGCCCGCCGCAGCGCCTCCGGCATCGGCGCGCCGTCGGGAACGAAGATGTCCGCGTCCTGTCGCGACAACCGCATCTCACACCTCTCGAGTCAGCGCCGCCCGCGAGTCGGGCGACGGCTTCGCTGCACAGGCCTTCGGGCGCTCTTCGCGCCCGGGGCGACGGGCAGGCTGGCCGCGGCGATCGCCTGGCCGTGCCGCTTGTCCTTCTCGTCCGGCGTCCGCAGGCGGAGCTTCTCCGCGAGCTGCGGGAACTCGTCCTTGAGCACCTGCCGGGCGCCCGCGAGGATCACCTCGCCGCCCTCGCCCGAGGTGACCCGGCCCAGCACCAGCATGTTCTCGATCTCGTAAAACTCGGCGTAGTGGGCGATCGCGTAACCGAAGCAGGTGCCCATCGTCTCGTAGATGCGCCGGGCCCGCGGGTCGCCCGCGGCCATCAGCTTCTGTACCTCGACGAGCCGCTCGGCGAGCGGCATCTGCGAGGGCACCTCGATGCCGGCGGCCGGCAGCAGCCGGCTGACCGCCTGCTGCGAGAAGTACTGGACGCCGCAGCCGACGTCGCCCGACCACTCGTCCGCCGGCGCCCCGTCGCGGTAGTCGATCGGCACGAAGGCCAGCTCGTTGAGCCAGGAGGTGATGTTGCCCTCCGGCGTCACGTAGCCGGCCGCGACGCTCGTGCCCATCGAGTAGCCGAGCACCGCGTTCGCCTTCATCGACATCGAGCCGGCGAGCGCCGTGACCTCGCCGTCGTTGACGACCTCGAACGGGACGCCGCCCCACCACGCCTGGAGCGCCCGGAAGATGCCCCGGATGTGGCGGTCGAAGTCGGGCTCGGCGATACCCCGGTAGAGCGAGCCGACCCGGGGTTCGCTGTTGACGTAGACGCCGGCCGCGCTGCCGCCGATCCCGTCGATGCGCGGCAGGTGGGCCGCCGCGCGGCGCAGCGTGTCGTTGATCCCCTCGAAGTGGTACCAGGGGTTCTTCTCGAAGTAGGGGTTCCACACCACCTCGTCCGAGAACACCACCTTGCCGTCGACGACGGCCGCGCACTTGCGATCCGAGCCGCCGAGGTCGAAGCCGATCCGGCAACCCTCGAGGTGTCGGCCGAGCGGCTGGGAGGTCTCGCGGGCGGAAGGCAGCTTGCCCTTGAGCGCCTCGACCACGATCGGCTGCCCGAACATGCGCCGGCCCACGAGGTCGCGGTCGAACGCCCGCAGGCCCTTCTCGGAGTAGGCGGCCGCGAGCATCTTCGCCACGGGCGGACAACCGGCCACCTGGATCGTGCAGCCGCCCTTCTGCCACAGCAGGAACTTGACGAGCCGCTCGACGTAGGTGCGGTTGAGCGCCGCGTTGGCGGCCGTGGGCGGCAGGATGCGCGCCTTGTGCGTGAAGGCGGTCCCGTCCTGGCGAACGAGCGCGATCCCGAGCTCCACGGCGCCCCGCGTCGCGCGCACGCGGGCCTGGTAGGCGCGGTTCCACAGGACGGCGGGAAGGAAGTCGGGGTCGAGAACGGGACGGTGCCGGACCTGGACCTCGAGACCGTTCGTCATGCTGAACCTCCTCGCGGCGGGCCGACCAGCCGCGCGGGGTCACGCTAGCGGAGGGCTTCCGGGAGTGTCAAGGTCCATCCGATCCGGTCCGCGTCTACTTGCCCCCGTACCAGACGCCGCGCCGCCAGGCGTGCCGGCGGAGCCGGTGCAGCAGGTCCTCGGCGAGGGGCGCCAGCTCCGAGACCGCGCAGTTCGCCTCGGCCTGCGCGCCGCTGCGCATGCCCGGGATGACCGTGCTGACCGCCGGGTGATCCAGCGCGAAGCGGACCGCGGCCTGCGGCAGGGTCAGGCCCGAGCCCTCGATCTCCTTGCGGACCCCCTCGGCGCGCGCCACCGCCCGCTCGAGGCGGTCGCCGGCGAAGTAGTCGCGGCGGAAGTCGCCCTCGCCGAACGTGGAGTCCTTCGTGAACTTGCCCGTCAGGACGCCCTCGTCGAAGACGACGCGGACGATCACGCCGACGTTCGTCTCCCGCGCGACCGGGAGCAGCTCCGCGGCCGGCTCCTGCTCGAAGACGTTGTAGATCACCTGGACGGTGTCGACGAAGCCGCCGCGCATCAGGTCGACGACGCTGTCCTGGTCCTGCTCCGGTGTCGAGACGCCGATGAAGCGGATCTTCCCCTCGGCCTGGAGCTTGCGCAGGACCTCGAACGGCCGCGGGTTGCGGTTCCAGGCGCGGGTCCAGGTGTGCAGCTGCAGCAGGTCGATCCTCTCGGTGCCGAGCTGCCGCAGGCGCTCCTCGACGTTCGCGCGCAGGTAGCTCTCCGGGTAGCGCTCGTCGTCGCGGCAGTACGGGCTGGGCGGCCACGGCCCGGGGGCGGGCGGCGTCTTCGTCGCCACGAAGACGCGCTCCCCGCGCTGCTTCAGCACCCGGCCGATGATCCGTTCGCTGCGGCCGTCTCCGTAGCCCGCGGCGGTGTCGATGAAGGTGCAGCCGAGGTCGAGCGCGCGGTGGAGGGCGGCGACCGAGTCGTCCTCCTTCTGCTCGCCCCAGCCGCCGCCGATCGCCCAGCCGCCGAAGCCGATCTCCGAGACGGCGATCCCGGTGCGTCCCAGTGTTCGCCGGCGCATCGTCTACTTTTCCCCCGTCCGGGCGGCGCGTCGTTCCTCGAAGCGCACGGGACCGCTCGCCGGGTCGCGCATCTGCACCGTGCCCTCGTACAGCGCCCCGTCCGCGATAGCGACGCTGCGCGCCCGGATCGCGCCGCGCACCGAGGCCGAGGCGCGGATCTCGACCTTCTCCGCGCTCAGCGTCTGCGCCTCCACCTCGCCCGCGACGAGGAGCGAGGTCGCCTCGACGTTGCCGACGAGGCGCGCTCCCTCGCGGACGATGCAGGGCGCGTCCACGCGGCAGTCGCCCTCGACGATGCCGCGAATCTCGAGCGGGTCGCCGGTCACGATGTCGCCGCGGACGTGTGTTCCCGGGCCGACCACGGTGGCCGCCCCTTCGAGCGCGTCCGTGAACCGCCGGGTGGGGGCGGAGCCTGTTCCCAAGGAAGCCTCCTGTATGTGCAGCGCATGTTACCGCCGGCGGGCTGGCGAATCTCGGCGGCCGCTCAGAGCCGAAGGTCGAGGAACGTGACCAGCGCTTCGAGCAGCGGCTCGGGCGCGTCGAGCAGCATCGTCTCGGCGTGCAGGCCCCGCTCCACGAGGACGAGCTGCTTCGGTTCCCCGGCCGCGGCGTGGAGGCGTCGCGCGTGCGACGGCGGCACGAGCCAGTCGTCGGCGCCGTGGACGACGAGCAGCGGCCGCGGCGCGATCCGTCCGACCAGGCGCGACGGCACCGCGGGCAGCCCACGGGGCCACAGCCCGAGCCGCGTCC
>JBGASI010000538.1:0-3403 GCA_044229815.1 Vicinamibacteria bacterium
CAGCACGAACGCCGCGCCGAGGCCGAGCAGCAGGTGCGCGCCGAGGAAGACCTTGAAGCAGGGCAGGGCGAGCGCGGCGAGCGCGGCGAGCGCGAGGTCGCCCCGCTGGCGGGTCTCCTCGTACCGGGACAGCGCGACGAGGCTTGCCAGCGCCAGCGCGAGCGCGGGCGCGACGGGGTTCGCGTACGCGAGCGAGACGAGCAGGTTCCCGCGCAGCAGGTCGGTCCACCAGTGGGCCTGGGGATTCCCCGCGAACGCGAAGGAGAAGTCGGTCAGCAGCAGCGTCCAGGGGGCGAGAGCCACCGCGAACGGGCGGGCGCCCAGGCGCGCCAGGAGCGTTCGCAGGCCGAGCACCAGCGCCACGCACCACAGGACGGCGTCGAAGCGCGTCAGCGAGTCCCAGGGATCGACCCGCGCCCAGCGCAGGGCGGCCGCCCGGACGAGGTCCGTGCCGAGGTGGTAGCCGAGAGGGAAGCCGGACACCCCGGGCACCTGCGGCGGGTAGGAGGTCAGCAGCTCGTGCGTGAGGCCCACGTGGAAGGCCGAGTCGAAGGTGACCAGGGGGTCGAGCAGGAAGTCGCCGTCGTCGGCCAGGCGGTTGAAGCGGAACTGCGTGACGGCGAGGAAGCCGAGGAGGGCGAGGCACGCCGGCAGGGCCCCGGCCAACGCGGGACCGGCGGCCACTCGCCACGGGTGGCGTGGCCAGAGCAGGGCGATAGCGCTGCCCGCCAGCAGGGCGGGGAAGACGAGCGGCTGGCCCAGCACGAGCGAGAGCCAGAACGCGCCCGCGCAGCCGGCCGTCCCGAGCGGGATCACCAGGGCGGGGTCGATCGGCCGGCGCAGCGCGCGCTGCAGGCCGAGGCCGGGGACCACGATGGCCGCTGAAGCGAAGGCGAGCCAGGCGAAGAGGGAGTGAAGGCCCAAGCGGAGTACGTCGCAGAGTTTACACGTGTTGCCCGTGCGTGGTACTCTCTCCCGTTGATTGGAAAGAGAATAGAGGAGTCAAGAGGAGGTCAGTCGGTGAGCTTCAGCAAGGACCAGAAGTCGGGAGTCATTTCCGGTTATCGCACCCATGATTCGGACACCGGGTCGCCCGAGGTCCAGGTGGCCCTCCTCAGCGAGCGGATCAGCTATCTCACGGAGCACTTCAAGACCCATCCCAAGGACCATCACTCCCGGCGAGGGCTGTTGCAGCTCGTCGGACAGCGACGTCGCCTGCTCGAGTACCTCAAGGGCAAGGACCTCTCGCGCTACCGCGTCCTGATCGGGAAGCTGGGCATCCGCAAGTAGCCGCGCAGTCCGCGACAGACTAGGGCCGGGGCGGTGCGGTTGACCCGCGTTCTGCCGCCCCGCAGCCCGCTCCTCCAGTTCCCGGTCGCCGCGAGGGCGGCGTCCGGCAGTGAGCGGAGAGCATAGAGAATGGAAAGAGTGGAAATGGCCCTCGGCCGCCACGCCCTGTCGATCGAGACGGGGCGCATGGCGAAGCAGGCCGACGGTGCGGTATTGGTGCGCCTGGGCGACACCGTGGTCCTCGCGACCGCGTGCGCGCAGCGCGAGCCCCGGGTTGGCTTCGACTTCCTGCCGCTGACGGTGGACTATCGCGAAGGCAACTACGCCAGCGGCAAGATCCCCGGCGGCTTCTTCAAGCGCGAGGGCCGGCCGAACGAGAAGGAGGTGCTGACCTCCCGCATGATCGACCGCCCGTTGCGCCCGCTGTTCCCCGAGGGCTACGCCTGCGAGACCCAGGTGATCGGCCTGCTGCTCTCGGCCGACCTGGAGAACGACTCCGACACGCTGTCGATCATCGGCGCCTCGACGGCGCTCTACATCTCGGACATCCCGTTCGACCGGCCGGTCGGCGCCGTGCGCGTCGGCTACTGGGACGGCGCGGTGGTCGTGAACCCGTCGATGGCCGACCTCAAGGCCAAGAGCAAGCTCAACCTGCTGGTGGCCGGCACCGAGCAGGCGATCGTGATGGTGGAGGCGGGCGCCAGCGAGATCTCCGAGCAGGTGATGGCGGAGGCGCTCGCCGAGGGCCACCGCGTCATCAAGGAGATCGTGAAGCTCCAGCAGGAGCTGCGCGCGCGCGTCGGCAAGCCGAAGCGTCCGTTCGCGAGGAAGGAGCACGACGCCCAGATCGTGGCCGAGGTCGAGGCCGCGCTCGGCGAGCCGCTGTACGCGGCGATGCGGGTGAAGGGCAAGCTCGAGTCCTACGCGGCGATGAAGAAGGTGAAGGACGAGTACGTCGCCACGATCCCCGAGGACCAGCCGGCCAGGAAGGCCGCCGTCGCCTTCGTCTACGACTCGTTGCGGGAGCGCCTGCTCAAGCGCGAGATCTTCGAGCGCGGCCAGCGCCTCGACGGCCGGGCCTTCGACCAGGTCCGCCAGATCACCTGCGAGGTGGGCGTGCTGCCCCGCACGCACGGCTCGGCGCTGTTCACGCGCGGCGAGACGCAGGCGCTGGTCACGGCCACGCTCGGCACCTCCGAGGACTCCCAGATCATCGACACGGTGCAGGAGGCCGAGTACCGCAAGCGCTTCATGCTGCACTACAACTTCCCGCCCTTCTCGGTGGGCGAGGTGAAGTTCCTGCGCGGCCCGGGCCGGCGCGAGATCGGCCACGGCGCCCTCGCCGAGCGCGCGCTGCGCGAGATGCTGCCGCCCGAGGAGAGCTTCCCGTACACGATCCGCATCGTCTCCGACATCCTCGAGTCGAACGGCTCGTCCTCGATGGCGTCCGTCTGCGGCGGCACGCTGGCGATGATGGACGCCGGCGTCCCGATCAAGAACCCCGTCGCCGGCGTCGCGATGGGCCTGGTGATGGACGGCGAGCGCTTCCAGGTGCTCACCGACATCGCCGGCGAGGAAGACCACTACGGCGACATGGACTTCAAGGTGACCGGCACGCGCACCGGCATCACCGCGCTGCAGATGGACATCAAGGTCGCGGGTCTCACGCCCGAGATCATGGCCGCCGCCCTCGAGCAGGCGCGCGTCGGCCGGCTGCACATCCTCGACCGCATGCTCGAGGCGCTGCCGGAGTCGCGCACCGACATCTCGCCGTACGCCCCGCGCATCCTCACGATCCGCGTGCCGGTCGACAAGATCCGCGACATCATCGGCCCGGGCGGCAAGATGATCCGCTCGATCGTCGAGCGCACCGGCTGCAAGATCGACGTCGAGGACGACGGCCGCGTCTCGATCGCCTCGATCGACGAGTCGGCCGCTCACAAGGCGATCGCCATCATCGAGGAGCTCACGGCCACGCCCGAGCTCAACAAGAGCTACCTCGGCAAGGTCGTGAGGGTGGTGGAGTTCGGCGCCTTCGTCGAGATCCTGCCCGGAACGGACGGCCTGCTCCACGTCTCGGAGATGGCGCACCACCGCGTGCAGAACGTGCACG
>JBGASI010000539.1:0-3394 GCA_044229815.1 Vicinamibacteria bacterium
TCGTTCAGGGACGTCTACAACCCGAGCTTCCGGGGTCAGATCTCCGTCGGCTACGGCATCGGCGAGCAGAGCGAGCTGCTGCTGCGCGGCAGCTACTACAAGCTCTCGGCGGACACGCTGCAGGTCGGCACCGTCGCCGGCCTGGTCTTGAACGCCGACTTCGCCGAGTACGAGGAGCGGGGTGTCGAGGCCTCGTTCCGCCAGTACCTGTCGGCCGGCCGCTTCAAGCCCTACGTCGGCGTCGTCGCAGGCGCGCGCTTCGTGAGCGAGCTGCCGTCGACCTTCAGTGTTCCGGCCGCCGGTGTCGTCCTGGCCGACGTGCCCTTCTACGACAAGTCGACCGTCGGTGTGTTCGGCGCCGACATCGGCGTCGCCTACTCGGTCAACGACAACGTCTCGATCGGCGTCGAGACCGGGCCGCGTTACCAGACCAAGCGCAGCCGCCTGAACGGCCTGGCGGGGACCGGTCTCGAACCGATCAACGACAGCGCTTCCCGCTGGTCGATGCCGGTGCTGGCCACGCTCACGTTCCGCTTCTGATCGTCGATCGCGTCCTCGGGAGGACCGGAGCCCCGCTCCGGTCCTCCTCTTCCTCGAACGCGCCGCGGCCTCGCCCGGTGCCCGGCGGCTAGAATGTCCCCGGAGGATGCCCTGATGAGGCGAACCGGGAGCGTCACTTGCGCCCTGCTGCTGGTCCTGCTCGCCGGCGGGGCTGGGCCGGCGAAGGCCGCTCCCCTCACCGCGCGGCAGCAGCAATGGCTGACGCACGCCAGGCGCGGCGAGAGCGCCGGCTGGATCCAGCTGCGCATCGCGGGCGGGCCGCGCGAGCGCGGCTTCCAGCACGGCTACCTGCTCGCCCGCGAGATCGGGACCTCGCTGCGCACGACCCGGCGTCGCTGGGAGTACCGCAGCGGGATGGGCTGGCGCTGGCTGGTGCGGCGGAGCGAGGCCCTCTTCCGCGGCCGCATCGACGCGGAGCTGCTCGCCGAGATCGACGGCCTCGCCGAGGGGCTCGGCGCGGCGGGCGTGCGGACGGACCGCGCGGAGCTGGTGGCGTACAACGCGATCACCGAGCTCGCGGGCTACTGGTGGCCGGCCGTCAAGGAGAAGCTCGGCTCGCGGGCTCCCGACGAGCCGAAGCTCTCGTGCAGCAGCTTCGTCGCGACCGGGAGCTGGACGCGGGGCGGGGGGATCGTGCTCGGCCACAACACGATGACCTCCTACACCACCGCCGACTGCAACGTGGTGCTCGAGATCGTCCCGGCGAAGGGGCACCGCATCCTGATGCAGGGCTCGCCGGGCTGGATCCACAGCGGCACCGACTTCTTCGTCACCGACGCGGGCCTCGTCGGCTCGGAGACCACGATCTCCGGCTTCTCGGGCTTCGACGAGGCCGGCATCCCGGAGTTCGCCAGGATGCGCCGCGCCACCCAGGACGCCTCCTCGATCGACGAGTGGTGCAGGATCATGCGCCAGGGCAACAACGGCGGCTACGCCAACGCCTGGCTGCTCGGCGACGTGACGAGCGGCGAGATCGCGCGGCTGGAGCTGGGCCTCAAGCACGTGGGCTTCGAGCGCACGAAGGACGGCTACTTCGTGGGCTCGAACCTGCCCGAGAACGTGCAGGTGCTGCGGCTCGAGACGGACCTCGACGAGACCGACATCCGCAGCTCCGACGTGGCGCGCCGCGTGCGCTGGAAGCAGCTGATGAAGCAACACCGCGGGCAGATCGACCTCGCCCTGGCGCAGGCCTTCGAGGGCGACCACGTCGACACCTTCCTCGGCGGCGAGCGCGTCGGGGCGCGCTCGCTGTGCGCCCACTGGGAGCGGGAGACCACCGACCCGGCGGAGCCGCCGTTCAACCCCTCGGGCACCGTGGACGCGAAGGTCGTCGACTCGGCGCTCGCGAAGCGCATGGCGTTCGCGGGCCGCTGGGGCTCGGGCTGCGGCACGCCGTTCGACGCCGGGGCCTTCCTCGAGCAGCACCCGCAGTTCGAGTGGATGAGCGGCCTGCTGACGAGCCGCGGCTCCTTCCCCTGGACCGAGCTGCGCGCCGGTGAGTGAGGCGCGCGGCGGCCGGCTCGACGCCGCGAGCCGCTGGCGGGGGGCGGCCGAGGTCTACGCGAGCTTCCGACCGGGCTACCCCGCCGCGCTCGTGGACTTCGTGCTCGCCGAGGCCGCGGTCGGCCCGGGCGATCCGGTCGCCGACCTCGGCTGCGGCACGGGCATCTTCACGCGGCTGCTCGCGGCGCGCGGCCTCGCGGTCGTCGGCGTCGACGCGAGCCCCGACATGCTCGCTCGGGCGCGCGGCGAGGGCGGCGCCCGCTACCTGCGGGCGACGGCGGCGGCCAGCGGCCTCGCCGGCGCCAGCGTCTCGCTGGTGACCGCGGCCCAGGCCTTCCACTGGTTCCCGCTCGACGAGGCGCTCACCGAAGCGGCGCGGGTGCTGCGGCCCGGCGGTGCCGTGGCGGCGCTCTGGAACCTGCGCGGGCAGGGGGCGTTCATGGACGACTACGAAGCCGTGCTGCGGCGCTTCAGCAGCAGCTACGGCGTCGTCGAGAGCTGGGAGAGAACGCTCGAGCGGCTGCGCGCCCACCCGCGCGTGCGCTCGCCGCGCAGCGCGGAGTTCGCGAGCGCGCAGCGCTTCACGCTCGAGGGCCTGCGCGGGCGCGCCTGGTCGAGCTCCTACGTCCGGCACGGTGTCGCCGACCGCGCCGGCTTCGACGAGGCGCTCGCCGGGCTGTTCGCCGGGTACGCGCGCGACGGAACGCTCGAGTTCCCGTACCGCAGCGTGGCCCTGGTCTTCGGCCTCGGCGCCGCCTAGCCCTCAGGCCTTCGGCTGCTGCTGCGTCAGGCAGTGGAGCGTGCCGAGGCCCCAGACCAGCTCGACCGCGTGGATGCCGACGACCGGGCGATCGCGGAAGTGCTCCGCCAGCACGCCCAGCGCGACGCGGTCCGCCGGGTCGTTGAAGGTGGGCACCAGCACCGCTGCGTTTCCCACGTAGAAGTTGGCGTAGCTCGCCGGCAGCCGCCGGGCGTCGAACACGAGCGGCGCGGGCATCGGCAGCGAGACGATCTCGGGCCGCGAGCCGTCGGCGAGCCGCGCGCCCTCGAGCCGCTCGCGGTTCTCCTCGAGCGCGCGGTGGTTCGGGTCGCTGCCGTCCGGCTCGCGGCACAGCACGATCGTGCGCGGCGAGACGAAGCGGCACAGGTCGTCGACGTGGCCGTGCGTGTCGTCGCCCGCGATCCCCCGGCCGAGCCAGATGGCGTGCGGGGCGCCGAGCTCCTCCGCGAACACCGCCTCGTAGTCCGCCTTCCTGAAGCCCGGGTTGCGTACCTGCACGAACGGATCGAGCAGGCACTCCTCGGTGGTCAGGATCGTCCCCCGGCCGTC
>JBGASI010000034.1:0-15464 GCA_044229815.1 Vicinamibacteria bacterium
TCGCCCTTGCCCGCGCCGTCGGCGCCGGCGAGCAGCAGGATCACGGGCACGCCGGCCTGCTGCAGCGCCCGCTGCGCCTCGAGCCGCTCGAGCCGCAGCTTCGGCACCTCTTCCTCGAACTGCTCCTTGCTGACGCTGCGTCCCAGCTCCGCTGTCTCGAACATGGGGGGATTCTACGCCCCGGGTGAACGGAGCGCGCCGGCCACGGCCGGTGTCCAAGTGGGTGAGAGGGACGACCCAGCCGCGGGAGGGAACCATGGTCGACGATCGCGGGACGGGCTGCGGGCCGTTGCGAAAGGCGGCGCGGCGGCCGACGACCGCGGCGGTCGCGGCCCTGCTGCTGCTGGCGAGCGCGGCCCCGGGGGCAACGCCGTCGCCGACAGCACCGCGCCTGCCGGTGCGCCGGGTGGTGCTCTACAACAACGGGGTAGCTTTCGTGGAGAGGCGCGGGAGCGTGACGGGAGACGTCGAGCTGCCGCTGTGCTTCCGCCCTTCACAGGTGGACGACGTGCTGAAGTCGCTGCTCGTGTTGGACCTCGGGCACGGCGCCGTCTCCGGCGTCAGCTATGCGTCCTCGGCGCCGCCCCAGGGGCGCCTGGGCGAGATCCCGTTTGCGTTCCCTCCGGTGTCCTCCGGGGACGAGGGCGCCGCCGGGCTGGCGGAGGTGCTCCGCCAGCTGCAGGGCGCCCGCGTCAGCGTCGCGACCACGGGCGGCCGGGTGGCCGGCGACGTGCTGACCGTCGAACGACGTCGCGTCGACGCCGGCGCCGACGGCAGGGCGACCACCCGCGCGTTCGTCGTGCTGGCGGGCCTCGCCGGCGAGGTCAGCAGTCTCGATCTCGACGGCGTGCGCTCGGTGCGCGTCCAGGACGCGGAGGCCCGCCGCGACCTCGGCGACTTCGCACGGGCCACGGCAGCGGCTCGGCGACGCGACGCGCGCACGCTGGTGGTCGCCTCGCGCGGACGGGGGGCGCGCGAGCTGGTGGTGAGCTACACGCTCGCCGCGCCCGTCTGGAAGGCCAGCTACCGCATCGCGCTCGAGCCGGCGGGCAGGCCCCTGGTCCAGGGCTGGGCGATCGTGGACAACGTGGGCGAGGAGGACTGGCGCGGCGTGCGCCTGTCGCTCGTCTCCGGCAGTCCCGTGTCCTTCGTGCAGCACCTGCAGCAGCCCCTGTACCGTCACCGCCCCGTGCTGCCGCTCGCCGACGGGCTGCGAGCGGAGCCGCAGCGGATCGCCACGACCGCGGCGGAGCTGCTGCCCGAGCCGGGCTTCGACCTCGGCGTCGAGGGCGGGATCGCCGGCGGGGTCGCGGGAGGCGTGCCGGGCGGTGTGGTGGGCGGTGCGCTCGGAGGGCTGCCGGACGAGCCGCCGACGTCCGACCGCCCCGAGCTTGGTCTCAGCGAGGCGCTCGCCGCCGACGCGACGGGCGTGACGGCCGCGACGCGGCCCGTCGAGACCGGCGACTTCGTCGAGTACCGTGCCGAGCGACCGGTCACGATCCTGCGCGACCGCACGGCGCTCATTCCCTTCCTGCAGGACCGGCTCGACGGTGAACGCGTCTCGCTGTACGGCGACCGCGACCGCCGCGACGAGCGACCGATGGCGGCGCTTCGGCTGCACAACACCTCGCGCCTGACGCTCGAGCCGGGGCCCGTCACGGTGCTCGACGGGGACGTCTACGCCGGGGAGGGACAGCTGACGCGCCTCAAGCCGGGCGAAGAGCGCCTGGTGCCGTACGCCGTGGATCTCTCGACGCGGGTCGAGACCGCGACGCGCGAGGGACGTGCCCCCGCCTTCCTCGTGCGCGTCCGCGGCGGCGTCTTCGAGGCCCACTTCCATCGCACGAGGACGACGATCTACACGGCCACGAACCAGGCGGACCGCCCCCGCGTGTTGTACGTCGACAAGTCCCGCGGGCCGACGTGGGAACTCGCGCCCGGGGGACCGACTCCCAGCGATGAGCGCCCGGAGGCGTGGCGCTTCCGCGTCGAGTTGCCTCCCCACGGCCGGATCGAGCTGCCGGTCGTCGAGCGGCTGGCCCTGGTGGAGCGGTACGTGCTGTCACGGCTCAGCGAGGCGAACCTGCGGACCTTCGAGGAGCAGGGCCTGCTCGACGGCACGGCGCGCGCGGCCCTGGCGCGGGTGCGCGGGCTCCAGGTGCTGGCCGAGTCGCTGGAGGAGCGCACGGCTGCGGCCGGGCGCGAGATCGAGGAGATCACGGTCGACCAGGGCCGGTTGCGCGAGAACGTCAAGGCCATGGGGGGCCGGCGCGAGGCGCACGGCCTGCTCGGGCGGTGGCTCGAGAGGGCGGCCGAGCAGGAGGCCCGGCTCGAGGCGCTGCGCGGCGAGCGGCGTCGACTCGGCGAAGAGCGCGAGCGGGCCCGGGCGGAGATCGACCAGGTCGTGCGGAGGCTCGAGGGCGAACGGAGGTTGTGAAAGGCGCGGTGTATGCTCGAGCTCGCGTCGCGCGCCGTCGCGCGCCCCCCAGGAGCCGCCATGAACCCCCTCGAGCGCGTCCGCCGCCGGCTGGCCGGGGAGAGCGTCGACCGCCGCCCCAACTTCGACATCTACATGCAGCGCGCGGCGCGCCAGGTCGGTCGGCCGCTGTCGAGCTACTACCTCGACCACCGCGCTCTCGTCGAGGCCACCCTCGCGGTGCAGGAGGCCTTCGCGCTCGACCTCGTGCAGACGATCTCCGACCCGTACCGCGAGGCGAGCGACCTCGGCCTCGCGGTCGAGTGGCCGCAGGACGGCCTGCCGTTGCGCCGCGCGATCCTGATCGAAGAGCCCGAGGACGCCGAGCGCCTGCGGCTCGTCGCGCCGGAGGACGGCCGCCGGATGAGCGACCGGCTCGACGCGGTCCGCCTGCTGCGCGAGCGCGTGGGCGGCGACGTGCCGGTGATGGGCTGGGTCGAGGGCGCCTTCGCGCTCGCCTCGGTGCTGCGCGGCGACACGAACCTGCTGCTCGACCTGCACGACCGGCCCGGGTGGCTGCGCGCGCTGCTCGACCGCCTGGTCGAGGTGGGCGTGGCGTTCGCGCGCGCGCAGGTGGCCGCCGGCGCCCACGTCGTCGGCCTCGGCGACTCGATGGGCTCGCTCGTCTCGGCCCGCCAGTACCGCGAGTTCGTGCTGCCCTACGAGCAGCGCGTGTTCGCGGCGGTCCGCGAGGCGGGCGCCATCCCGCGCCTGCACATCTGCGGCAACACCCGCCACCTGCTCGCCGAGATGGCCAACAGCGGGGCCGAGATCGTCGACCTCGACTGGATGGTCGACCTGCGGGCGGCCGCCGCGGCCTTCGGACCCGAGGGCCCCGCGCCCTGCGGGAACTTCGACCCGGTGACGGTGATGCTGCAGGGCACGCCGGACACGGTCGACGCGGCCGTGCGCGCCTGCGCCGCGGCCGCGGGACCGCGCCACTTCAGCGCCGCCGGCTGCGAGGTCCCCGACGGCACGCCGCAGGCCAACGTCCTGGCACACGCCCGCGCCCTGCGCGAGCTGGCCTGAGCCGGGCTAGCGGCCGGGGCCGAGGAAGCGGGCGAGCGCGCGCGTCGCGCGGTCGACGCGCCGGAAGGTCGGCAGGCCGGCCTGGCGCATCGCGGCGACGAGCGGGTCGTAGAGGACGCCGGAGTCGACCGAGAACACGACCGGCTTGCCCGTCGAGCGGAAGACCGCCGCGAGCCGCGTCGCGAGGCCGGACTCGCCGGCCGCGTCCTCCGCGTGGCCCTCGCCCCTGGCGAGCGTATCGAGGGCCGGCGTCGCCGGCACCCCGGCCACGACGAGCGCGTCGACCTGCGGGTCCTCCGCCATCGCCTGCGCGATCGCGGCGTAGCGGTCGGTCGGGGTGATCGGCGTCGCGTCGCAGGGGTTGTGCACGTCGACGATCCCCGGCGGCAGCAGCTCGGCGAGCCGCGCGCGGGTCGCGGGCGCGAGCGAGGCCAGCTGCAGGCCGGACAGCGAGTCGGCGGCCGCGGTGGCCTCGAAGCCGGCGTTCGACAGCACGGCCACGCGCCGCCCCCCGGTCCGGCTGCCGTCGAGGAGGGCGAACGTGGTCACGTCGTCCTCGAACTGGTCGAGGCTCGCGGCCACCACGGCCCCGGCGGCGCGCGCGAGCTCCTCGCACACCTCGTAGTCCCCCACCGCCGAGGCCGTGTGCGAGGCCGCGGCGGCCGAGCCCTCGCGCGTGCGGCCCGCCTTGTAGAGCAGCACCGCGCGGCCCGAGGCGGTGATGCGGCGAACCGCCTCGAGGAAGCGCGCGCCGTCGCCGCGCGAGAAGCCCTCGAGGTAGACGGCGAACACCCGGGCAGCGGGATCGCCCTCGAGGTGCGCGAGGTAGTCCGAGACCGTCACGTCCATCTGGTTGCCGAACGAGATCGCGTAGCGCGGCTGCACCACGCGGTCGAGGTTCGAGATCTGGCTGACGAGGTAGGCGCCGGACTGGCTGACGCTGGCGAGGCCGCGCCCGGGCCCCTCGCGCACCGGCAGCTTGTGCGGCGGGATGAAGAAGGTGTTGTAGCGGCCCGGCACGGAGATGATGCCGAGGCAGTTGCCGCCGTTGAGGAGCACCCCGCCGTCGGGGGCACGGTGGCTCTCTGCCAGCGCCGCCCGGATGCGCGCCTCGGCCTCGCGGCCGTGCTCGGTCTCGCCGAAGCCGCCGGCGATCAGCGTGATCGTGCGCGCGCGCCGCGTGCGCACGATCTCCTGGACGATCGCGTCCGCCCCGCGGTCGGCGGCCACCGAGACGATCGCCAGGTCCACGGGCTCGGGCAGCTCGGCCAGCGACGCGAAGGCCCGGCAGCCGTCGATCGCGGCGGCCTTCGGGTGGATCGCGAAGATCCGCTCCCGGGGCACGCCGCCCCCGGCCGCGAGGTTGCGCAGGATCACGCGGCCCGGGTTCGTGCCCTCGGCCGAGGCGCCGATCACGACCGCGCTCGCGGGCACGAGCAGGCGCCCCAACTCCGCGACCGGACGCGGCGGCGGCAGCGGAGGCGGGTGGTGCAGGCGCGCGAGGCCGTCGAGGGCGACGATACGACCGTCCTCGGCCGCCACCATCGGGTTGATCTCGAGCTCCGCGAGCCCCACGCCGCCGGGCGGATCGAAGCCGGCCCAGGTCTCGGCCAGCCGCGCGAGGCCCAGCGCCAGCTCGCCGAGGAGCGCCTCGTCCGCGCCGTGGCCGCGGCTCGTGCGCAGCCGGCCCGTGAACGCGGCGTGCACGAGCGTCCCGCGCAGCGCCCGCAGCGCCGCCTCCGCTTCGAGGCCGCGGGCCGCCAGCATCACGCGCGCCTTCTCCGGGCGCAGCGCGCCGAGCAGCGCCTCGGTGTCGAGGCCGCCCGCCCCGAGCACCACCACCGGGCCGAACGCCTCGTCGTGGCGGAAGGCGGCGAGGATCTCGCGGCCGGCGCCGGCGCGGAACGCGACGCGCTCGACGACGAGGGCGCCGACGAGCCGCGCGTCCGGGGCGGCGTCCGAGGCCGCGGCCAGCACGCGCGCGACCGCCGAGCGCACGTCCTCGACCTCGTTGCGGCAGGCGACGACGCCGCCGACGTCGCTCTTGTGCAGCAGGTCGGGCGAGACGATCTTGACCACGGCCCCCGCCGAGCCGAGGGCGGTGCACAGCGCCGCGTCGACCTCGCCGGCCACGCCGACCAGGCGGTGCCGCGGCACCGCGAGCCCGGCCGAGGCCAGCAGGGCGTAGACCTCGTGCTCGAGCAGCAGCAGCCGACCCTCGGCGTGGGCCGACGCGACGACGGCCGGCCCGGGCTCGACACCCGTGTCGGCCGTGGTCGCCAGGCTCACGTTACGAGCGGCGGTGCAGCGGCGTGTAGTCGCGCTTGCCGGCGCCGAGGTAGATCTGGCGCGGCCGCGAGATCTTCTGGTCCTTGTCCTCGATCATCTCCTGCCACTGCGAGAGCCAGCCGGACATGCGCGGGATCGCGAACAGCACGCAGAACATCTCGGTCGGGAAGCGCATCGCCTGGTAGATCAGGCCCGAGTAGAAGTCCACGTTCGGGTAGAGCTTGCGCTTGATGAAGTAGTCGTCCGAGAGCGCGATCCGCTCGAGCTCGAGCGCGACGTCGAGCAGCGGGTTGCGGCCCGTGACCTCGAACACCTGGTCGGCCATCTTCTTGATGATCTTGGCGCGCGGGTCGTAGTTCTTGTAGACGCGGTGCCCGAAGCCCATCAGCCGCACGTCGCCGCCCGACTCCTTCACTTCCTTGACGAAGGCGGCGACCTTGTCCTTCGAGCCGATCTCGTTGAGCATCCGCAGCACGGCCTCGTTGGCGCCGCCGTGCAGCGGGCCGTAGAGCGCGCCGATCGCGCCCGCCGCCGCGCAGTAGGGGTCGGCCTCCGACGAGCCGATGCTGCGCATCGCCGAGGTCGAGCAGTTCTGCTCGTGGTCGGCGTGCAGGATGAACAGCACGTCGAGCGCCCGCTCGAGCGTGGGGTTCACCTTGTACTTGAGCTCGCTCGTCTTGAACATCATCTGCAGGAAGTTGCCGGTGTAGCTCAGCTCGTTGTCCGGGTAGATGTAGGGCAGGCCCATCGAGTGGCGGTAGGCGAAGGCCGCCAGCGTCGGGATCTTGGCGATCAGCCGGTACACGTGGCGGCTGCGCTCGCTGCCGTCGCGCACCCTCTTGGCGTCGGGGTAGAACGTGCTCAGCGCGGCCACCATCGAGGCGAGCATGCCCATCGGGTGCGCGTCGTAGCGGAAGCCGGCCATCAGCTCCTTGACGTTCTCGTGGACGAAGGTGTGCATCGTCACCTTCTCCACCCAGGCGTCGTACTGCGTCTTGTTCGGCAGCTCGCCGTTCAACAGCAGGTACGCGGTCTCGAGGTAGTTGCTCTGCTCGGCCAGCTCCTCGATCGGGTAGCCGCGGTAGTTGAGGATCCCCTTGTCGCCGTCGATGTAGGTGATCCGGCTCTTGCACGACGCCGTGTTCATGAACCCGGGGTCGTAGGTCATCAGCCCGAACTCGTCCGCCTGCACCTTGATCTGGCGGAGGTCCACGGCCTTGATCGTCGAGTCCTGGATCGGCACCTCGTAGGTCTTGCCGGTCCGGTTGTCGGTGATGGTCAGGGTGTCTTTGCTCACATGGGCCTCCGCGGGCTGCGTGGTAGCGGGCGGGGGGTTGTCGATCTTCGGGCTCATGGGGGTGGCCTCCGCCGGGGGGTGCTCTTGACCCGCTGAGGCTAACACCCGATTCGGGGTGTTTCAATGACACCCATCGATCCAGGCGATGGTCGTTCGACGCTTTTGAGCGTCGAGAGCCGACGATCCAAGCCGCGCCTCTCGAGGCAGTTAGGCGCTGCGATCCGATCGAGCCGAACGCGCGCCGCCAGCCGCCTGAGCCGTTTGGCCTATCGGGGCGGGCCGAGCTCGTAGACCGTCTCGTTGCCGAGCACGGCGACCTGCCGCAGGGCGCCCGACGCCAGCGCCGCCGGCAGGCCGGCCTGCAGCCGCTCCCACTGGAAGGGCCCGTAGCCCTTGCGGTGCACGACCACGTGGCGGGTGCCGATCGCGCGCAGCGCCTGGAGGAAATCCTCCGAGGGGAAGCCCCGCGCGAGATCGCGGATCCGCACGTAGGCGCGCGGCTCGATCCCCGCGTAGCCGTTGACGAGGGGCTTCCAGTGCAGCGTCGAGTACACCATGTAGACGCTCTCGTGGAACGCCGGCCGCTTCTCGAGCCCGTAGACGTCGAGCATCGGCAGGTGCACGACCGGCTCGCGGCCGGGCTGCTCGGCTAGCCAGCGGTAGACGGGCGGCGGGTCGCGCCGCGTGTCGATCAGCTTGCTCCACTGCGGCATCGGGACGGGCACGATCAGCGTCTCGGCGAGCGCGAGCGCGCCGAGCGCGCCGAGGAGAGCCGGCCGCGGCGCGAGCCGGCGCAGCGCAAGCGCCGCCAGCATCGACAGCGGCAGCGCCAGGAAGACGCCGGCCCGGCTGGTCACGCGGATCATCTGGAACACCGGCAGCGCGTCGCGCAGGAGGCCCCACGGCCCAGGCCCGAGGTCGTGGCCGAACGCGCGCACGCGCGGGCCGAGCGCCACGCAGGCCGCCATCACGAGCATGACCGCGAACGCCGCCGCCTCGCGGCTCGGACGCTCCCGCCGCCGCCCCAGCACGACCGCCCCGGCGAGCACGAGGCCGGGCACCACGAGCCCCGGGAAGAGGTTGTTGGGTCCCACGGTGCGGAAGACGTCGGTCGCCTCGCCGTAGACCCGGTTCCACGCGCTCGTCGAGAGGAACGACTCGAAGGACGCCGCGTACTGGATCGTCTCCTCGGTCCCCCGAGCGTAGCGCTCGGGGTCGAGCGCCCGCTTGTGCATGGCGTACACCGGCCACAGCACGAGCCCGGCCAGCACGGCCGCCAGCGCGCCCCTGGCAAGGCGATCCCAGCGGCCCCAGAAGAGGACGAGCAGCACGGGGGGCAGCACGGCGCCGGCGATGATGCCGTGGTAGCCGCAGGCGAGGAACGCCAGCACGCCGAAGAGCGCCGCCGCGAGCGCGTCGCGCAGCCGGTTCGCTCGCGCGAAGCGGATCGCGAACAGCAGCGCGAGCGGCCACCACTGGGTGCCGAGCGTCGAGAGGTGGGCCACCTGGTCGGTGCGGATCGGCGAGAAGGCGAACAGCGCTCCCGCCAGGAGAGCGATCCCCTCGGCGACGCCCAGCTCGCACGCCAGCCAGTAGGCCGCGAGCGCCGAGAGGAGCCAGGTGAGCAGCCGCGCCACGTTGTAGAGCAGCACCGCGTCGTCGGTGAAGACGGCGAGCGGCAGCACGAGCAGCGTCGTGCCGAGCACCGGCTCGTCCATGCCGAGCGTGTAGCGCAGGGGGTGGAAGATGTTCGCGTGCGGCAGCTGCGCGGGGTCGGTCTTCAGCGCGTGGACCGTCCAGCCGATCTCCCAGGCGAAGAAGGCCGAGTCCCCGGCGTCCATCACGCGCAGGTTCGCGGCGAAGGGCCACGTGAGCGCGATCGTCAGGACGGTGTAGAGCCCCAGGGCTCGCAGGCTGCGCATGCGCAGCCTACTGTAGCCCAGGCCTTTAGCGCGATCACGCCTGTCCGCGCGGGCCGCCCCGGGTTCCTTGGCAGACTATTACGACCGAAGTTACGGAAAACCAAGATCGAAAGAGCGCTGCGCCGTGAGTCCGCCGTATATCATCGAGAGGACATGCACACCCTTCAACCCGCCGACCCGGCGGAGGCGACCCTGACCGTCGCGCTGCAGCCCGCGACGACGGCCGACATCGCCTTGCTCCTCTCCTGGATGGCCGACTTCTACGCGCACGAGCACATCCCCTTCGACCCGGCCGCGTCGAAACAGAGCCTGCTCGAGCTGTTCGGCAACGCCGCCTTCGGCCGGCTCTTCGTGCTGGTCGCCAACGGCAGGCCGGTCGGCTACGCCGCGCTCGTCCTGTCCTTCAGCCTCGAGTTCGGCGGCCGCGCCGCCTTCCTCGACGAGCTGTACGTGCAGCCCGACGCCCGCGGCCTGGGCGTCGGCAGCATCGCCCTGCGCCTGATCCAGGAGCACTCGCGCCAGCTCGGCGCGCAGGTGGTCGCGCTCGAGGTCCACAACGACAACTAGCAGGCCGATGCCCTGTACCGTCGCGAGGGCTTCGTCTACGGCGGCCGCCGGCTGCTGACGCGCCGGCTGTAGCGCCCGCCCCTCAGCGCCCGGGCCGGGCCCGCCGCCTCTGCGCCGCGAAGCTCCGGCCCAGCACCGCGATCCCCACCAGCAGGAAGCCGACGCCCACCGCGCCGACCAGGGCGCGGCCGAGCGTGTCCGCGCCCTCGAGCTCGGCCCGCGCGGGGTTCGCCGGCTCGTAGAGCACGCTCACCGCGGCGCCCTTCGCCGGCCGCGTCTCGTTCACGCGGTAGCGACGGTCGACGTGCACCACCTGCCCGGCGGCGGTGGTGAAGCGGATCGTCAGCACCACGCGCAGCTCCGAGCCGAACCCCTGGCTGCGCTCCTCGCTCACCGTCCCCAGGGCCGGCACGAGTTCCTTGCGCCGCTGGTTCTCGCGCAGCGAGAAGACCACGAGCCCGCACAGCAGCAGCGCCCCGATCAGCGTCGCGCCCAGCCCGGCGAACCGCATCACCCGGTCGACCGAAGCCACGCGCGTCTCGACCGCGTGGCCCACCGGCGCTTTGCGGCCCACCGCGCTACCGCCGCCGGTCCTGCAGCTTCGAGAGCAGCCGCAGCATCTCGAGGTAGAGCCACACCAGCGTCACCAGCAGCCCGAACGCGGCGTACCACTCCATGTACTTCGGCGCGCCGGCCGCGGCGCCGTTCTCGATGAAGTCGAAGTCGAGCACCAGGTTGAGCGCCGCGATCACCACCACCACCAGGCTGAAACCGATGCCGATCGGCCCCGAGCCGTGGATGAACGGGATCGACTTGCCGAAGAAGCCGAGCACCATCGAGACGAGGTAGAGGATCGCGATGCCGCCCGTCGCCGCCACGATGCCGAGCTTGAAGTTCTCGCTCGCGCGAATGAGCCCCGACTTGTACGCGAGCAGGAGGGCGGCGAGGGTCCCGAACGTCAGCCCCACCGCGTTGATCACGATCCCCGGGTAGCGCGCCTCGAACTGCAGCGACAGCCCGCCCAGCATCAGCCCCTCGAGCGCCGCGTAGAGCGGTGTCGTCACCGGCGCCCACTCCTTCTTGAAGACCGTCACCAGCGCCGTCACGAAGCCCCCGACCAGCCCCACCAGCATCAGCGGGTAGAACAGCCCCTCCCCCAGCGCCTGGTTCCACTGCAGCGCCGCGCAGGCGATCAGGATCACCAGCGCGAACCCGGTCCTGTTCACCGACCCCTCGATCGTCATCGTCGCCGCGCCGAACTGCCGCCCGACGGACGTGAACGTCTCGGCCTTCAACGCGGGGTTACCGGATCGAAACATGAGTCACCTCGTGGGGAATGATGGGACGAAGCGTGATTCTACATCCGACGGATGGGTCGCAGCCGGAAGGATCCGATCGTCTTGAACAGGCCCGCATCCCGCAGGTCGGGAGGATCTACCTTAGACAAGTCGCCTTCCGTGTGCGTCCTGCAAAGGACCACGTCGGGCGACCCGTCGCCCGGGGCGATCGACAAGGCGAACCCGACGGCATACCCGTCCGCCACCCGAATACTGATAGCGCGCTCTTGGACCTGGCGGCGATCAGCGAGAGCCAGGCCGGTCCACAGCCGCAGCAGGCCCACCACGCGGTCGTAGAAAGCACCCGGAAAGCGACCGGCCTCTCTCAACCTCCCCTTGAGCCGATAGGACACGCACCCCACGTTGTCACGCCGCCGCATCTGGATCTCCGACGCCCCACAACCGATCGAATCGCACAGGATGATCCTGACTATTTGCTCGGCAGGCAGAACAGGTGCTCCTTCCGTTGAATGCAGCGGATCAGGACGGAGCCGCAGAACCGGGGGCCGCGCGACCGGGTAGTGGCGCTTGATCTCGCGCAGCAGCACCAGCCTGGAGGCGACGACGGGCTCTATCGTGTACCCGGTCATGAAGCGGACGTCATCCACGGCCAGCAGATTGGTGGGATCCGCAACGGCCACCACCAGCGACGCCCCCGAGCGGGCGAGAGGGAGCATCTCGTACTTCTGCGCCGCCTCTCGCGGGATGATCCGAATGACCTCAGGGTCGACCTCGAAGCGCTCGAGGTCGATGCTCGGGAGACCGTACAGCGCCGAGTCTGGAGTTAGTGGCTCATCGTCTCTGACGAATCCCAGGCTCACGACGGCCCCGCAGAGGCTCTCGAACGTCGTCTTCTGGCGATCGAGCGCTTCCCGAAGCTGCTGAGGCGTGATCCGGCCCGGGAGCCGACCGAAGCCCTTGACCGCCTGGAAGCGCGGGACGCCGCTGCCGACTCGTCCTGGGAGCTGCAACCCGGCCTGTTCGACGGCGGGCGCTGGACCAGTCGGCAGAATCGGGGAGCGACGTCGGAGCGCGATCCCCCCCACGGCACGCAGGACAAGCGCGCCGAAGGTCACAGCGAGACCGGGCCGTCTGCCTGCAGTCCCGAGCACGAGGAGCGACGCCCACGCTACGCCGAGAAGGATGCCCGCAACGAGGTCCAGCCAGCCCGGTTGCGCCGGCAGGCCCCTCGCCCGTCGAAGCCACTCGCCCGCCACGGTGAATCTCGACACCACGATGTCTGGTCCCCGCGCCGCTCGGCTGCCGATCATACGAGATCGTGCAAGAGCCGTCCGAACCGCGACACCGGTGACGCGGATTCCAAGGTCCTTGCCGCTCCTGGCCGGCAAGGCGCAGGCTCGGGCGTTGCGTTGTTCGCCTTCCCCGCTACGGACAAGGAAAAAGCAAGACCTCGCAGCAACGTCAGTGCGCTCCAGTGTCGTCTGGCGGACTTCCCGCTTCTCGATCATCAGCGAGCCGGAGCATATGCACCATTTCGTGGCCGCCCTCTCCTCTCGATAATCGGCGCGCGCCAGCCAGGCTCTCCTCTTCGAGTGTCTGGTCGGCTGTCACTGGGGAGGCTCCATGAGGAATCGGCGGCCCATCGTCGTCTTGGCGTGTCTCGCGTGTCTCGCGTGTCTTGTCGGTGCGGGCTGTGGTGGAGACAGCGGAAGTACGCCCACGCCCGTGCCCGTCGCCGCTCCGACGCCCGCCAGCCGCGCTGCCGTCTCGCTGACGGTCACTCCCAGCCCGGTCATCGCAGACGCAACCGATCAGAACCAGGTCTATCTGGCCTCATTCACGATCACCTTCACGGAAACCGCGGGGCTCGGAGCCAACATCGACTTCTTCAACGTCACGATGCGCAACCCGCTGGGCTACGAATCAGCGACCGCCTACAACCACGGCGCGGACGAGATCATCAAGATCGCCGGCACCAACCACGTCGCGGCGAAGGGCACTCTCGTCCTCCCGTTCAAGCAGACCTACTGGAACGGAATGGGCACCCGCGGCCTCACGCTCATCCTCGTCGCCCAGGTCACGGACGAGCGGGGCAACCGGATGAACGTCACGAACCAGGTGGAGTGTCTGCGCAGACAGGCCGGGGACTGAGGAGGGACCTCCCGCCCAGGGCCAGGGCCCTGGGAACTGGGACGGGACTCCGAGCGGACAACGTGCGAGAAGACGTGCCTGGCAGCCATGGCCTTGACGCCTCGATCCCGCCAGGCCGCCCGTCAAGAAACGCAACGCGTGATGGGGATCACGGCCGGGGGCCGGTTCGCGGAGCATGTTCGGGGTAGAGCACACGCGCTCCTGCCTCAGAGCAAACCCGGGGTGACCCGGGGACGCAGAGCCACGGGACCCCGACCCACGGGGTGGCCGGGCCGCCAGGAGCCTCATTCCGAAGGGCGCTCT
This sequence comes from Vicinamibacteria bacterium, assembly GCA_044229815.1. GTDB lineage: Bacteria > Acidobacteriota > Vicinamibacteria > Fen-336 > Fen-336 > DATBSL01. The sequence continues at coordinate 13,333 of JBGASI010000034.1, forward strand.
CGCCGGGCGCTCGGGCAGAAGGAGGAACCATGAGGAACCGCCTGACCACGTTGTTTGCGGCGCTCGCGTTCGTTGCGGCCGTGTTCGCGCGCGCGCAACCGGCCGGGATCACGACGACCGGGACGCTGGTGTCGAAGAGCGCCGACTCGCTGGTCGTCCGCATCGACGACCACGGCCACCGGATCGCGTTCGGCATCGTCCCGGCGACCGTGCTGCCGGACGACCTCGTCGCCGGCCGCCGCGTCAGCGTCGTCTATCACCCCACCGGGTCCACCGGGCAGACGGCCGACAACGTGACGCTCATCGACTCCGGCCCGCCGAAGGCCCGCCACTCCGCGAAGAAGGGCGAGGCCAAGCCGGGCTCGAAGGGCGCCAGCTCCTAGCCGTATAGTGGGGCCGGGGTCGCACCCCTCCCGCCGCGAGCCTGCAGGCCCGTACCGTCGCGGCGGCGACCCCGGCCCCCTTCCCGCTTCAGCCTGGCTGCTCAAGCGTTGGCGGGCGTGCGGGCGTGCCGCCCCTGGCGGCGCGCCATGCTGATGCCCTTGCGGCTCCGGGGGTCCTTCACCGGACGAGGCCTGGGCGCCGCCTCCTGCAGCCGCATCTTCGCCCCTTCCCGTTGGCGGGCCAGCATGTAGGCACGGGCGCGTGCCACGCCTTCCTGTCGGGCCTCGATGGCAAGGGCCTTGGCCCGCGCCTCGCCATAGCATTCGACCAGAAACCGGCGCCTTCGTGGTCGCCCTGTCTCGGGATCCTGCCATTGCGCGACGTAGCGACGATAGCGGTGGCCGCCCACCACATAGGCCTCGCGGCTGACGCCGACTACGCCCGTCTTGCTCCGCCTTCCCTTCGCCGATCGGCGACGCACACGCTGATCCGGATCGATGCGCCGCAGCAGTTCGTCTCGGGCGCGCTGAGCGGCCAGGAGCGCCTTCTCGCGCCCGCCATACACCGCGTCACCGAAATAGTCCGTGAAGTCGTGCCCGCCGCGCCTCACCCTCAAGGACAACCCCTCGGGCTCCTTGTGGATGTTGGTGAGCGGGCCGACCCGCGTTGGGCGCCGTGGATCTCGCGCCATCACTGCCCTCCTGACGCCATCTTCTACCACGTGCGCCGGGGCGTCACGACAAGGGCCTGCTTGAGGCGTTCGTCCCGTACTGCGAGATCCGCACGCGATCACGTTGCTTGATCGCCACCGGCCGGGGGCCTCCCTAATAACGCTAGAATCCCTGCAGTGCCGGGCTTCGAGCGCGGGCTCTACGAGCAGCTGGTCACAGAGGTTCTGGCGGCGCAGCTGCGGCAGCTGACCGACCGCTACGCGCACGAGCAGACGGACCTCCTGTCCGCGGAAGCACCGGATCGGATCGCGCTCCACGTCAGCCGCGTCCTCCATCGAGCGCTCGAGTCGCTTCCGGACGGCGAACGCGTCGCGACGGCTGTCAGCCTCGTGCGGGCGCTTCTGGAGCAGATCGCATTGTCGGTGCCGGCCTCCGAAGCGCGATCGGAAGCTCCGCTCGAGCCGGGCCAGGTCCTCCGGCTCATCGCAGCGCGGCAGCCCGACGGGCGGCCCGAGTCGATACCCATGCCGCTCATCCCCCTGCTGGACACCACCCTGCTGACGAACGCCCCCGGCGAGCCGCGCGTGGGACACCAGGTCGGAACCGAGATCAGGTCGGCAGATCGGATCGACGTGGTCATGGCGTTCATCCGCCGCAGTGGGATCGCGCCGCTCGTGGAGGCGCTGCGACTGCACTGCCAGGCGGGCCGGTCACTGCGGATGCTCACCACCACCTACACGGGGTCGACCGAGGCGGCCGCACTGGAGTTGTTGCGCCAGCTCGGCGCCGAGGTACGCGTCTCCTACGACACGGACTCGACCCGCCTGCACGCGAAGGCGTGGCTGTTTCACCGCCGGTCCGGCTTCTCGACCGCCTACATCGGCTCCTCGAATCTGACCCACTCCGCCCAGACGAGCGGCCTCGAGTGGAACGTGCGCATCTCCGAGGCGAGAAACCGCGACGTCATCCACAAGATGGGCGCGGTCTTCGAAGGCTACTGGAGCTCGGGCGACTTCGTCCCGTACGACGCGGACGAGTTCCGGTCCCGCGTGCAGGCTGAGCGCCACGGGGCCACGG
>JBGASI010000540.1:0-3393 GCA_044229815.1 Vicinamibacteria bacterium
CGTCTGGCTCGCCGGTGGGGCTGCGGCCGACTCGGCTGCACCGCCTGCCGGCACTTCCGCCGGCCGCGCCCTGTCGGATGACGAGATCCTGCGCCGGTTCGTGGCGCGTCCCGACGAACCGACCCGCTCGTTCCGGGCCCGCCGCCACCTGGAGATCACGAGCGGCGCGCTGGGCAAGGCAGCCTGGCTGGACGTCCTCGTCGAGCTCGACGCCGGGCAAGGCTTCCGGTACGCGGTGACGGGCGCCGGGGGCTCGGACATGCTGCGGGACAAGATCCTGCACAAGGTGCTGCGGGCCGAGCAGGAGGTCTACACCGCCGGGACGAACGACCGGACGGCGTTGACGGTGCTGAACTACCAGTTCGCGGCCTGCGGCCGGACCGCGGAGGGGCTGGTGTGCCTCCGCGCCACCGCCCGCCGCAGGGAGGTCGGGCTGCTGGACGGGCGCTTTCTCGTCTCGCCGGACACGGCCGACCTCGTCGAGGTCTCCGGGACGATGGCCAAAGGCCCGAGCTTCTGGATCCCAAGGGTCGACATGTCGAAGCGCTACGCGCGCATCCAGGGGCACCGCGTGAACGTCCGCGTGGACTCGGTGTCCCACGTCCGGCTGCTCGGCGAGTCGCGCTTCACGATGACGTCCGTCTACGAGCGCATCGACGGAGAGGCGATCGTCTCCTCGGTGGCCCTCGCGCGACCAGGCCACGGGCACGATCCGCAGGCGCCGTGACACGCCGGCGGGGGGTGCACGTGGAGCCCCACGATCATGGCGAGGGCCTGCATCCGGTCCTCGACACGCGCCACGAAGCGGAAGCGCACGCCGGGCCCCGCCAGGAGCGGTTCGGCCTCGCTGACGAAGATGGGCCACTCCCCCAGCTCGTCGATGCGCACGAGGACCGTGTACATACCCGGAATCTGGGAGCCGGGCGCGACGAGGGCCAGCCCGCCGCGTGACGGACGCGTGGCGGCTCCGCGCTGCCAGGCATGTCGACGAGCGGTCGCGCGGGCTTCGAACCGGCGTCGCGAGCCCCGACGAGACTCTCGCCGGAGGCACGCGCATGGCCGAGGACCGGGGGCGATGAGGCGCCGAGCGGCGCTGCTCGGGGGGGCACTACTGACTTTGGCGGTCGGTGCGGCGGCGGGCACTGAGGCCGCGGCGCCGAGGCCCCTCCTGCGCATCGCCGCACAGGGGTCCACTGCGGCCTTCGACGCGGAGCTGCTGGGGATCTTCGCGAAGTTGCTCGACCGTACGGTCGTCGCGGTTTCGGCCTCCCCTGGAGAGGCGGGGCCGGATGTCGTGGCCGGCGTTCTGGCGGGCGACGCGCGGATCGGCGCCCTCTCGGCGAGCTCCGAGGTGCTCCCGACGCGCCTCGTCGCGGTGACCCGGCGCCCCGCCCCGCGCGCCGTGGCCATCGAGGCGCTGCGCTGGACACGGGTGGGGGTGACCCCAGGTTCCCGCGCCGCCACGGCGGTGCGCGAGGCGAAGATCAGCGGTGCGGAGCTGGTCGAGGCCGACGGACTCGCCGCCGCCCTGGCCGCGCTGCGCGCCGGCGGGGTGAAGGCGCTGCTGCTCGAGCTGCCGGAAGCGCTGGTGGCGCTCAGGCGCGACCCCGCGCTGGAGCTCGGGGTCTTCGTCGGTGCTCGCCAGAGCTATGTCTTCGCGATGCGGCGCGAGGATCCGCAGCTGGCCGGCGCGCTCGACCGCTATCTGCGCGGCTTGCGTTCGACACCGTCCTGGGCGGCCCTGGTGGCCCGCCACTTCGGGCCACAGAGCCTCGAGGCGCTCGCGCGCGCCCACCTCACGGACTGACGGGCGGGCCGCAGCCGGCGGTGTCGGGGAACGGAGCGGAAGGCTCGGCCCGGGGCTTATCCTCCGGCGAGACGGAGAGCGAGCGGGCGTTGGCGACGACGGCAGCGCCCGGGATCCGCTTCGCCTGGGCCTTCACCTCGGCCGCGATCTCGACGAGGCGCCTGTAGTCGACACCCGGCTCGAGGTTCCAGCTGACGAGGCCGACCGAGAGCGAGACGAAGCCGAACGAGCGCAGCTCGCCGCGCCGGTCCAGGTTCACGATGCCCCGGGACGCCCTGTCCACGGGGTCGTACAGGGCGGGCACCTGCTCGTCGAAGTCCCGCGCGATCCGGTGCGCCGTCTCCTGCGCCCAGTCCGCTGGCCCAAGGAAGGCGAAGTCGTCACCGCCAGGGTGGGCAAGCAGCGTGTCCGGACGAGCGCCGACGTGGTGGCGCAGCAGACGGGCGACCAGCAGCAGGACGTCGTCCCCGCGCTGGAAGCCGTAGCGGTCGTTGTAGCTCTTGAAGTGATCGACGTCCACCCAGGCGAGGGCGAAGGGCTGGCCCGAGCAGAGCCGGCTCTCGGCGGCGCGGGCCAGCACGAGGCTGCCCGGGAGCCCCGTGAGCGGGTTCGCCTGCAGGGCGTACTCGACCTTGAGCCGTGTCATCTCGCCGAGCAGCAGGTCCACCGGCAGCAGTCCGTGGTAGGCGCCGCTCTCGCTTTCGACGACGACCGGATCGAAGCGGCGGTTGGCGGGCCGGCGGCGCACGAGGTCTGCGGCTTCCTCGAGGCTCGCCGAGGCGGGGAGGTGGTCGGCCCCCGTGCCATTGGCGCCGAGGAACGTGGCGACGGACCTCTCGCTCCACAGCGCGAAGCCGTAGCGGTGTCCAAGATGCGAGAAGAGCAGCTGCCGGGTCAGGAGCCCGATCGCCCGCCCCGCGCGGACGACCGGGATCGCAGGCGGCTCGGCCAGGGCGTCGAACAGGGAGACGAGCTGTCCGACCGGGAGCTCGGGCGCCACGCCCTCGAGGGGAATCGCGAGCGCGCCCACGGACTGCTCCTCGCTCACCTCGACCGGCGGCGTGCGCCACGACGGGCGCGCCTCCTCGTTCCAGGAGGACAGCTCCGCCGGCCGGGCGAGCCTGAAGCCCTGGGCGAACGGGATCCCGCAGGCCCGCAGGGCGGCGAGGTCCTCGTCCGTCTCGACGCCTTCACCGATGACGGCGCAGTTGATGCGCGGCCCCAGGACGGCCAGCGATTCCAGGAAGACCCGCTTGCGCGCGTGCTCGGCCGCACCCGAGACGAGCGACCGGTCGACCTTGAGGTAGTCGGGCCCCAGCTCGACCAGGACCCGCATGTTCGAAAAGCCCGCGCCGAAGTCGTCGATGGCAAGTCGAAACCCGGCAGCGCGCAGCGGCGTCAGCGCCCGGGCGAACAGGATCGGGTCCTGCACCCGCACGAGCTCGGTGATCTCGAGGACGACCCGCTCCGGGTGGAGACCCGCGGCGCGCACGCGAGTGCGCAGGCCCTCCACGCGCAGGCGCGGGTCGAGCAGGACCTGGCCGGACACGTTGAGAAAGAGCAGGCCTCTCGGGAAGCGGCCAGCC
>JBGASI010000541.1:0-3390 GCA_044229815.1 Vicinamibacteria bacterium
GGCCATCGTGGACTGGGCCGAGGTGCGCACGCGTCCGGACCAGGAGATCCTGCGCCAGGAGTTCGAGCGCCACGGGGCCGAGGCGCACCTGGTCGACCCGCGCGAGCTGCAGCAGAGCGGCGACCGGCTGCTCTGCCCGGCTGGGCCGGTGGACGTGGTCTTCCGCCGGCTGGTGCTGTCCGAGGCCGTGGGCCGCGAGGACGACGCCCGCCCGCTGCTCGAGGCCTACGCGCGGGGCCTGGTGCCGGTCGTGAACTCGTTCCGCTGCCGGCTCTCGGAGGACAAGGCCTTCTTCGCGCTCCTGACCGACGAGGCCTTCGCGCACCTTCTCTCCGAGGGCGAGCGGGAGCTGCTCTCGCGCGTACTCCCCTGGACGCGGCGCGTCGCCGAGCGGCGCACGCGGCGAGCGGGACAGGAGATCGACCTCGTGCCCTGGGCGATCGCACAGCGCGAGGCGCTCGTGCTCAAGCCGGCCCACGAGTACGGCGGGCGCTCGGTGCTGCTCGGCTCCGAGACGGAGCCGGCGGCCTGGGAGGCCGCCGTCGTTTCGGCGCTCGACTCGCCGTGGGTGGTGCAGGAGCGCGTGGCGATCCCCGAGGAGCCGTTCCCCGTCTTCGACGACGCGGGGCTGTCGTTCGTCTCGCTGAAGGTGAACGCGAACCCGTTCTACGTGGCCGGCGAGCCCGTCGGCGCCGTGACGCGTGCCTCGCGCAGCTCCGTGATCAACGTGAGCGCCGGCGGCGGCAGCGTGCCGACCTTCGTGGTCGACTAGCTCCGTCCTCCGCGGCGTCGGGTCGCGGTGCGCCCTAGCAGTCGACTAGGACCTTCAGCGCCCCCGGCCGCGCCGCGTGCTCGAAGGCGGCCACCGCCTGGGCGAGGGGGTAACGCGCCTCGACGAGCGGGCGCGGATCCACGGCGCCGCGCGCCAGGAGTTCGAGCGCCGGGTCGAACGGCCCGCAGCGGGACCCGACGAGCGTGATCTCGTCGACGACGAACGGCGCGAGGTCGAGCGCGGCCCGCCCGTGGTAGGTGCTCTTGAGCACGATCGTGCCCCGCGGGCGCACGGCACGCCGGGCGAGCTCGAGTCCCTCCGGGTTCCCGGTGCACTCCACGACGAGGTCCGCGCGCCGGGGCTCGATCGCTTCGGCCGTGCCGGTGCGCAGCCCGCGCGCGGCGAGCAAGGCCAGCGGGCGCGGGCTGCGGCCGATCGCCAGCGGGTCGCAGCCGGCCGCGGCGAGCGTCTGGGCCACCAGGTGGCCCAGCTTGCCGACGCCGATCACGACCACGCGCTCATCCGGGACGACACGCAGCTGCTGCTGGATCTCCAGCGCGGCGGCGGTGGGCTCGCAGAAGACGGCCACCTCGTCGGGCACGGTGTCGGGAACGGCGCGCAGGTTCTCGACCGGCAAGCGCAGGCGTTCGGCAAAGGCCCCGTGGCGACCGACGATCCCGAGCACGCTGCGCCGCTCGCAGTGCGTGGGCCGTCCCGCCCTGCACGTCGCGCAGCCGTGGCAGGCCGCGTTGATCTCGCCCACCACGCGGCGGCCGATCCAGTCCGGCGCGCCCTTCGCCTCCTCGACCGTGCCCACGAACTCGTGGCCGGGCACGCCGGTGTAGGGGTAGTAGCCCCGCAGCAGCTCGAGGTCGGTGTTGCACACGCCGGCGAGACGCACCCGGATCACGGCCTCGCCGGCGGGCGGGTCCTCCCGCGGGACGTCTTCTCTCAGGCGGAGGGAGCGGTCTTCCAGCCACAGCGCGCGCATCGGGCCATCGTAGCGCGGGGCCCCGACGACGCGGCGACAGCCCAACGCAGGGGCAGGGCGGTTTTCTCTGGACGAATCTAAAGTGTCGTGTCATATTATGCCGTGTAAACTAGCTTGAACAAGGCGTTCTTCGGGGAGCGCTCCTCGTTCGGCGCCTCGCTGGGAAGTCGGTCTTCGCATATGGAGTGAACGATGGCAGTCGCCTCCCTCAGCTATGCGCGCCCTCTCGAGCACGTGCCCGCCACGCTCTTCGTACCCGGCGGCCGCTTCCTCATGGGCAGCGAGAACGGTCGTCCCGACGAGCGGCCGGTGCACGAGGCGGAGGTGAGGCCGCTGCGCGTCGGCCGCACGCCGGTCACGAACATGGAGTACGCGTGGTTCCTCGCCGCCGGCCGTGCCCCGGACCCGCCGTGGTGGAGGGACCCCGACTTCTGGGATCCCGCGCAGCCGGTGGTCGGGGTCACCTGGTTCGAGGCGATGGCGTACAGCGTCTGGCTGTGCGAGACGGTCGGCGGCCACTGGCGCCTGCCCACCGAGGCCGAGTGGGAGCACGCGGCGCGGGGCGGGCTGGTGCAGGCCCGGACGAGCTGGGGGGACGTGGTGCCCGCCGGCGAGGTGAAGGAGCCGCCGCTCGCAGGGCCCTGGACGACCGGCCGCGGGATGGCGAACGGCTACGGCCTGCTCGACGTCGGCACGCTGGTCCACGAGTGGTGCTTCGACTGGTACGCCGTGGACGCCTACCGCGGCGCCCGGCGCTACGACCCGCGGGGCCCGGAGAAGGGCGAGGGGCGCGTGCGCCGTGGCGGCTCGTGGCGCCGGCACGTGCGGGGCTGTCCGCCGGCCTCGCGCGAGTTCCTCGACCCGTTCACCCGCACGGCCGACGGCGGGTTCCGGGTCGTGCGCGAGGTGCCGTGAGCGACCTCAAGGCGCCGGACGGCGTGGAGCGTCGCCGCGTGCCCCGCTACGAGCCCGGGGAGCTGGCCGAGCCGGTGTTCGTCGTGGGCTCGCAGCTGCTCAACATCGGGGAGCTCGGGCTCATGCTCGAGGCGCCGGTGCCGCTCGCGCCGGAGTCGCGGCTGAGCCTGCGGCTGGTGGTGGGCGGCTCGAAGGGCGACGTGGACGGACGGGTCCGCGGCTGCGTGCCCCGGGGCCATCCCCGCACCCGGGCCTGGGGCGTCGGCGTCGAGTTCCTGGACATGAGCCCGACCGTGCGCGAGCGGCTCGCGCACGCGCTCGTGCCCCGGCGGGCGCCGGGGCGAGCCTAGCCTAGGCGTCGTCCGGGCGCGGCCAGTGGGCTGGCCAGCCCCGGAGCGGGGGATCGGGCAGGGCTGCGCAGCGCGCCAGCGCGTCTTCCCACGCAGCGCTCACCGCTGCCGGGCCGTGGCTGGCGCGCACCCAGGCGGCGGCGTGCCGGCCGAGTCGACGGCGCGCGGCGTCGTCTTCGCCCAGCTCGTGGATGGCCCGGACGAGGCCGCGCAGCTCGTCCGTCGCGTCCACCCGGCGCACCGCCTTGGCCGGGATCTCGCCCTGCTGCTCGAGGTCCGTCACCACCGCCGGCCGCCCCTGCGCGAGCACGCGCAGCAGGGCGGCCGAGGTCTCGCCGGCGCCCGGGTAGCGCAGGTGGGCG
>JBGASI010000542.1:0-3389 GCA_044229815.1 Vicinamibacteria bacterium
AGCCCTCGTAGGCGTCCGGCGTGCGGACGCGCGCGAAGGCGCCGCTCGTCGCGAGCACCGTGACCAGCTGGCCCAGCGTCGCCTGGCTGACCACGTCCTTCGAGTCGTCCGGGACGGAGTACATGTTCTCGACCGTGACCCGGACCACGGCCTCGGTCGGCGGCGCGGCGGACTGACCCGCCGCCGGATTTCCCGGCAGCGCCAGCAGGAGTGCGGCCAGCAGCCCAGCGTGTCTCATCGCCGGGATTCTATCCCTCTACTCGTAGCGCAGGGCGTCGATCGGGTCGAGGTTGGCCGCCTTGCGCGCCGGGTACCAGCCGAAGAAGACGCCGACCGCCGCCGAGAACGCGAAGGCGACCGCGATCGAGGCGCCGGTGATCAGCACGGGCCAGCCGAGGCTCTTGGTGATCAGCTCCGAGACGCTGACGCCCAGCAGGATGCCGGCCATGCCGCCGACGGCGGACAGGGCCACGGCCTCGGCCAGGAACTGGCGCAGGATGTCCCCCGCCTTCGCCCCGACCGCGAGCCGGACGCCGATCTCGCGCGTACGCTCGGTGACCGAGACGAGCATGATGTTCATGATCCCGATCCCGCCGACCAGCAGGCTGACCGAGGCCACGCTCATCAGCAGGCCCGTCATCGTGTCCGCCATCTGCACGCGGGTGGCCGCCATCTCCTCCACGGTGCGCACCGAGAAGTCGTCGTTCTCGGGGTTGGTGATGCGGTGGCGCACCCGCATCAGGCGGGTGATCGCGACCGCGGTCGGCTCCACGAGCTCGCTCGTCTTCGCCGTGTACGACACCTGGTGGATGTAGTTGATGCCGAGCAGCTTCTTCTGGATGGTGGTCCAGGGCGCGACGACGAAGTCGTCCTGGTCCTGGCCCCACTGCCCCTGGCCCTTCTCGGCCAGCACGCCCAGCACGCGGAAGGGCATGTTCTTGAGGCGGATCACCTGGCCGACGGGGTCCTGGTCGGGGAAGAGGGTCTTCGCGACCGTCGCGCCGAGCAGGCAGACCTTCTCGGCGACGAGCACGTCGCGCGCCGTGAAGTTCTCGCCTTCGGCGAGGGTCCAGTTGCGGACCACGAGGTAGTCCTCGTTGCCGCCCTCCACCTGGGTGTTCCAGTTGGCGTTGCCGGCGATCACCTGGGCGCGGCCGCGCACGCCGGGCGTCCACAGGCCGATCGTCTGCACCTCGCGGGCGATCGCGTTCGCGTCCTCGGTGGTGAGCGTCTGCACGGAGCCGGACCCCTGGTGCGCGCGGCCCGGCCCTCCCATGCTGCCCGAGGAGAGGTAGATCAAGGTGGTGCCTTGGCTCTGGATCTGCTCGTCGATCGCGGCCCGCGCCCCGGAGCCGAGGGCGATCATCGCGATCACCGAGGCGACCCCGATGATGACACCGAGCATCGTCAGCGCCGAGCGCACCTTGTTCCTGCGGATCGCCCGCAGCGCCACGCGGAAGGTCTCGCGGAATCCCATGGCCGCCTCCTACTCCGTCTGCTCGACCGGCATGGCGGCGAGCTCCCGCGCGGCGTCGCGCCGCTGCGTGACCGGCCGGTCGGAGAGCACCCGGCCGTCGCGCACCGTGACGACGCGCGTCGCGTATTCGGCGATGTCGTGCTCGTGGGTGATCAGGATGATGGTGATGCCGTGCTCGCGGTTGAGCCGCTGCAGGATGTCCATGATCTCGACGCTGGTGCGGCTGTCGAGGTTGCCCGTCGGCTCGTCGGCCAGGATCAGCTCGGGCTCGTTGACGAGGGCCCGCGCGATCGCGACGCGTTGCTGCTGGCCGCCCGACAGCTGGTTCGGCTTGTGGTCCGCCCGCTCGCCCAGGCCCACCGCGCGCAGCAGCTTGAGGGCCTGCTCGTGGCGCTGCTTCGGCGTGCGGCCGCGGCCGTTGTAGAGCAGCGGCAGCTCCACGTTCTCGAGGGCCGTGGTTCGGGGCAGCAGGCTGAAGTTCTGGAAGACGAAGCCGATCTTGCGGTTGCGCAGCTCGGCGCGCCTGTCGCGGTCGAATCCCGACACGTCCTGGCCCTCGAGGTAGTAGCTGCCCGAGGTCGGGCGATCGAGCAGGCCCAGGATGTTCATGAGCGTCGACTTGCCGGAGCCCGAGGCCCCGACGATGGCGAAGAAGGCGCCGGCCTCGATGTCGAGGCTGACCCCGCGCAGGGCGTGGACCGTCACGTCCCCGAGCGGGTAGGACTTCTTCAGGTCGACGAAGCGGAGCAGCGGCTCGGGCATCCCGAGCCTACCGCTGGCGCCGCTGGAACTGCGGGCTGAAGGGGTTCGAGGAAGGCGAGGCCCCCGTGCGCGGCGCGCCGGCGCGCGCGGGCGCCCCCGGGATCTCCGTGCCGGTGATCACCGTGGCACCCTCCTGCAGGCCCTCGCGCACCTCGACGTACTGGCCGTCGGCGATGCCGACCGTCACGTCTACCGGCTTCGGCTTGCCGTCCTCGCCCAGGACGAAGACGGTCGTCTTGCGGCTGCGTCGCGTCTCGCCGCCGCCGCCGCCGCCGCCGGGCACCGCGGGCGGCCGCCGCTCGGCGGCTCCCTGCCGGGCCACCGCGCCCGCGGCGCCCATCGCACCCGTCGCACCCGTCGCACCCGTCGCACCCGTCGCACCGGCCTGCTGCCCGGGCCGCCCGCCCGGCCGCATGCCCGGCCGCATGCCCGCGCCCGGCCGCTCGTAGCCCTCGGGGCGGAAGCGCAGCGCCGCGGCGGGCAGCCGCAGCGTGTTCTCGGCCTTGCGCACCTGCACCGAGACGGTGGCCGTCATGCCGGGGCGCAGCAGGAGCTGCCCGTTGTCGACCGCCACGATGGCGTTGTAGGTGACCACGTTCGAGACCGTCGTCGGGTTGAGCCGCACCTGTTCGACGCGGCCCCAGAAGTCGCGCTCCGGGAAGGCGTCGACGTGGAACAGCACGTCCTGTCCCTCGCGCACCCGGCCCACGTCGGCCTCGTCGATCGAGGCGTTCACCCGCATCTTCTTCAGGTCGTTGGCGATCACGAACAGCACCGGCGCCTGGAACGAGGCCGCCACGGTCTGGCCCACGTCGACGCTGCGCGAGATCACGACGCCGTCGATCGGCGTGGCGATCACCGAGTGGCTGAGGTCGACCTTGGCCTGGTTGCGGTTCGCGACGGCCTGGCTCTCCGCGGCTTGGCTCGACTTGAGGTTCGCGACGGCCCCGTCGTGGTTCGCCTTCGCGGTCTCGAGGTCCGTCTCGGCGATCAGCTTCTGCGCGGCGAGCTCCTTCGCGCGCTCGTACTTCTGCCGGGTGTCCTCGACGCTGGCGCGCGCCCGGTCGACGTTGGCGCGCGCGGCGAGCACGCTGGCGTCGGCCTGGCCGAGCCGCGCCTCGAGGATCGAGGGATCGAGCCGCGCGATCAC
>JBGASI010000543.1:0-3388 GCA_044229815.1 Vicinamibacteria bacterium
GACCTTGTTCCAGTGGTGCCACTGCCGCCAGGCGACGGGATCGGCGTCGTCGTGTGTCGTCGGCAGCTTGACCGTGCCGCGCGCCACGCCGTCGATGAGGAGCTCGAAGCGGCCCTCGCCGTTCGACGTGTACATGACGGCGAGGTCGTACTTCCCCGCCTTCTCGACCTGGACCGTGTAGTTCACCCACTCCCCGGGCGCCGTCCAGCCGAGGTAGAGCGCGTCGCGGTCGGGCGCCACGCGGTTGAACGCGCTGAAGTCCTGCGTCGTCGCGCCGACGTCCTTCGTGTAGGAGATGTCGACGGCCTCTCCGGCACGGAACCCGTTCAGGTAGCTGCCGTCGAGCGGATTGAGGGCGCCGCTGCCGGAGTTGCTCCCGTCCGAGTCGGAGTAGGCGACGCCCGGGCCGCCGACGTCGTAGAGCTCGCACTGCAGCCGACCCGGGATCCGCTGCGCCGCCTTCGGATTGCGGCGATCGCCGAACGGCGAGCCGGCGTAGCCGGCGGGCACGAACGTCGGCCCCGGCGCCGGCGTGGCCACCTCCGGGAGCCCCCTCCCCGGGGACAACACCGCGACCTCGGGCGCCTGGTTCTCGACGTTGTGCTGTCGCCCATAGGTGTACTGGAGCTGCGGCCGTCCCTCCCGATCGAAGCGCAGCAACGTGGTCGTCTCCCGGGGCAGCCGGCCGGCCACCCTCGCGGCGAGCCCCGCGTCCACCTGGACGACGAGCGGCTTCGTCGAGCTCGCGTCCATCGAGAGGACGAGGTCGTAGTCCAGGTCGCGGTCCTGGCGCTGGTTGAGGAGCATCACGGCCAACCCGTCGCCGTCGCGCGTGGCGATCGACTTCACCTGGCCTTCGTTCGTGCGGCTTCGCAGGAAGGCGCCGCCCATGTGCCGCGCCATCAGCTGCGTGTGGTAGTAGCTCGAGCGCGGATGGAACTCCGGCGGCAGGCCCAGGTACCCGAAGTCCGTCTCGGCGTGGTCCGTCTCGCTGATGCACCACGGGGCGACGCTGAAGGCGCCCAGCTCCATGCCGATCCCGAAGACCTCGGCCAGGAACTGGCCCCCGACGAAGGATGGATTCCCGATGCCCTCGACCCTGCGGTCCGGGTTGGCCCAGGTCACGTTCGCCTCGGTCAGCGCCCACTTCAGCCGGGCGTCGCCGGTGCGGCCGTGTTTCCGGTCGGCCTGCTCCATCATCGCCACGAGGGCGGCCGCCGCCTGGCGGATGTCCGACGCGCCGCGCACGACCACGTCTTCGCGGGTGAACTCCCTGCCGAACGGGTAGCGGTGGAAGCTGAAGCCGTCGACGATCCAGGTGCCGTCGGCATTCCTGCCGGTGATGTCGAGCGCCCCGCCGCACAGGGCCGCGAAGGCCGGCGCGCGCAGCTCGCACTCGTCGAACACGAAGATCGCGATCGTCGGGTCAGCCTTCTTCATCGCGGGAGCGATCCGCATCAGGTACCCGTGGACCTCCCGGATGATGTCGGGCTTGCGCAGCAGCGGCTCGTTGCCGATCGACCAGAAGCGGACGCGGGTCGCGGGCGACGCGTTCAAGCGGCGCACGAGCGCCTCGGCCTCGGCCGCGCCGAAGCGGCTCGGCACCTGCAGCAGCGGCTCGGAGCCGGCGGCGCGCACGGCCGCGATCATCGCGACGAGGCGCTGCTCGTCGGGGAAGTCGTGCTCGTAGCCGTTGCCGCCGATCCGGACGAGCCGCACGCCGCTCTCGGCGACACGCGGCCACAGCAGATGCAGGTAGCCGGGGCGGCCGCGCTCGCTGCCCTGCTCCAGCCAGTAGTTCTGGCCGAAGAGGTAGGGGCTGACGGCCTGCGCGCCGGCGGCCGCCGGCAGGGCGAGGGCGAGGGCGAGGGCGAGGGTGAACGGGAGCCATGGGCGGTTGCGCTTCACGGGTCGTTCCTTTCGGGGAGTGGCGCGCGGCCACGTGCCGACTACAGGCGTTGCGAGGCACGCGCCTCGCAGCCGGACCTTACGCCCTTTCCTGCAGCGGGACCACCGGTGCCGTCATGGGCCGGAGCCGCGGACTGTCGGTCGTGGCGTTTGCAGCCGCCGCGATCGGCGCATAGCCTTTGGACATGCAGCACGCCAACGGTTCCCATCGGTCTTCCAAGGCAGCGCCTGCGCGGGGTCGAGCGTGAGCGCGTACGGGTTCGTGCTCTTCCTGCACTCGGCGCTGCGCTGGGTGGTCCTCATCGCGGCCCTCGTCGCTCTCGTGCGGGCCCTCGCGGGCTGGCGCGGGGCGCGGCCCTGGACTCGGCCGGACGACGTCGCGGGGGCGGTCACGGTCGGGTTGCTCGACGTGCAGTTCGTGCTCGGGCTCGTCCTCTACGCGTTCCTGAGCCCGGTCACGCGGGCCTTCTTCGCGGACCCGGGGGCGGGCATGGCGAACGCGGGCCTGCGCTTCTTCGGGGTCGAGCACGCGTTCGCGATGGTCGTCGCCCTCGTCGTCGGCCACCTCGGGCGGGTACTGGCGCGCCGGGAGAGTGCCCCGGCGCAGCGACACCGCAACGCCTTCGTCTCGTCGCTGGTGATCCTGCTCGTCCTGCTGATCGGAATGCCCTGGCCGTTCCTGCCGTACGGCCGCCCTCTGCTCAGAGGGTTCTAGCCGTGCCGCCTCGGCCGAGCGGGCGGACGCGCGTCGCGTGAAACCGCGCGCCCCAACGCCCGGGGCGGCCAAACCGGGGCTCCACTCGCGCAACCGCCACGCCCGGCGCCACGACTTCGGGCGCCTGGTGGCCGTCTGTCCGGAGCTGAAGGCGTGGCTGCAGCGGGCGCCTCACGGCGGCCTGTCCATCGACTTCGCGGACCCGGCCGCGGTGCGGGCCCTGAACGGGGCGCTCCTGGCCGAGGCCTAC
This sequence comes from Vicinamibacteria bacterium, assembly GCA_044229815.1. Classification (GTDB taxonomy): domain Bacteria; phylum Acidobacteriota; class Vicinamibacteria; order Fen-336; family Fen-336; genus DATBSL01. The sequence continues at coordinate 2,874 of JBGASI010000543.1, forward strand.
GACGTCCGCGCCTGGGACATCCCGCCCGGTTACCTCTGCCCTCCGGTTCCGGGCCGCGCCGACTACGTGCATCACCTCGCCGACCTGCTGGCCGAGGCGCGCGCGGGCCGCGTCCCCCGGGGTCCGGCCGTGCGCGTGCTGGACGTCGGGGTCGGCGCGAGCGCCATCTACCCCCTGATCGGGCACCGGGAGTACGGCTGGTCCTTCGTGGGATCGGACGTGGACGAGACGGCCCTCGCCTCGGCCGCGCGCATCCTGGCCGCGAACCGCGGCCTCGCGCGGGCGATCGTGCTGCGCCGGCAGACGAACGCGGACGCGATCCTCGCGGGGGTGGTGCTCCCCGGGGAGCGGTTCGACCTCACCCTGTGCAACCCACCCTTCCACGCCTCGGCGCGTGCCGCTTCCGAAGCCGCCCGGGAGAAGTGGCGCTAGCTGGGCCGCGGTGGCCCCGGGGCGACGCGGAACGTCGGGGGCCAGGGCGCGGCGGTATGGTGCCCGGGCGGCGAGGTGGGCTT
>JBGASI010000544.1:0-3384 GCA_044229815.1 Vicinamibacteria bacterium
GTAGCCCGAGGCGAGCACGACGGGAACGGCCAGCAGGGAGAGGACGGCGTCGCTGAGGGTCATCGCGCCTCTCGATTGTCGTTCCATACCGACGGGGCGACAAACGCGGCCGCCCGTCGTGGACAGGCTCCGGCCCGGCTTGTACCATCGCCGGTACACCATGAGCGGCGAGCCCCGACGCGCACGGCGCCACCCCCTGGCCCCGCTGCGCCTGCGTCCGTGGCTCGTCGGGCTCGGCGCCGTGGTCGGGCTCGGCGCCGGTGTCGCGGCAGCGGTCGTGGTGCCGCCGCGCTACCGGGCGTCGGCCACGCTGTCGCTGGAGGTCGAGGCGGCCACGGCCGCGGCCCTGCCGCCCGCCGTCGCGACCGAACGTCTGCTGCTGCGCGTGCCCGGGATCCGCGACCGCCTCGAGCAGGCGCGGCTCGCCGCTTCCGTCGAGGTGAGCGCGACCGGCGCGGATCGCATCCAGGTCGGCTGTGTGGAGGCGAGTCCCGCGCGCGCCGCCGAGATCGCGAACCGCCTGGCCGACGTGCTCGTCGCCCCGCCGAAGTCCGAGGCGGCCGGCCCCGCGCCGGTCGATCCGGCGGCGCTCGAGGAGCGGCTCACGACAGCGCGCCACGCCGTCGAGCGGACGGTCGCCCAGATCTCGCGGCTGCGCGAGGCGACGGACGCGGACGCCGACTCGGCGGCGCGGGCCGCAACGCTGAAGCGGCTGCGCGGCGATCTGGCCACCGTGACGGACGGCCTCGCGCGCTCGCGCGCGCGCGCCGAGCAACTGCGCGGCGCGCAGGAGCCGGAGCCGACGCCGGACCCCGAGCTCGCGAGCCTGCGCCGGCAGCTCGAGTCGCTGCGCACCCGCTACACCGACCAGCACCCCGACGTGCAGGCGGTGCAGCGACGCCTGCGCGAGGCGGAAGGGGCCGCCGGGCGTGCGAGAGCGGACGTCCCGACCGACGCAGGCGAGAGGCAGCGGGCGGACGCCGGGGTAACGCAGCTCGAGGCCCGGCAGGCGGCCCTGGAGGCCGAGATCGCCCGCGCCCTCGCTCCTCTCCCGCGCGCCGGGACGGCCGAGCACGACCGCCGCCTGACCCAGCTGACGCGCGAGCGGGAGCGCCTGCAGGAGGACTACCTCGCGCTCGTGAAGGAGCAGGCCGCGCAACAGGAGACCCTGGTGGCGGCGCGCACCCGGCCCGCCGAGGTGTTCCGCCTCGTGGCGCCGGCGACCCCGCCTCAACAGCCCTTCTTCCCGAGCGCGCCCGCTTTCGCGGGCTGGGGCCTGCTGGCCGGGCTGCTGGTCGGCGTGGCGGCCGCCTTCGTGGCCGAGGCCCGGGACGGTTCGGTCCGCAGCGCCGAGGAGCTGGAGCGGCTTCTCGGCCGGCCGCTGCTCGCGGCCATTCCGTTCGTCACCTCGCGCGAGCGGCGGGAGCACGACAGGCTCTGACGCACCGGGACGACCTGCGGCGCAGCCGGGCTATGCTGCGCGCATGACGTGCCCCGTCTGCGGCGCGGCCTCGGAGGCGCTCGACGAGTGGTGCCCGGCCTGCGGCGCCGACCTGACGCCGCTCGCGCCCGGGTCGCTCGTCGGCGAGCGTTACGAGGTGCGCGAGTTGCTCGGACGGGGCGGCATGGGCGTCGTCTACCGCGCCTTCGACCAGGTGCTGCACGACGAGGTGGCTCTCAAGGTGCAGCGCGCCGACGGCGGACGCGACCCCTCGGCCGCGTCCCGCTTCCGCAACGAGGTGCGCCTCGCGCGGCAGGTGACCCACCCCGGCGTCTGCCGCCTGCACGACGGCGGCCAGCAGGGCGCCCGGCGCTGGATCTCGATGGAGCTGATCGAGGGCCGGACACTGGCGGCACGGCTGGCGCTCGGAGCGCTGCCGGAGGCGGAGGCGTGGGGGCTCGCGCGGCAGGCGGCCGAGGGGCTTGCCGCGGTGCACCGCGCGGGGATCGTCCACCGCGACCTCAAGCCCCTCAACATGATGCTCGACCGCGCGGGCCGCCTGCGGCTGATGGATTTCGGCATCGCGCGGCCGGCAGCCGGTGCGGACGCCGCGGCGGCCAGCGGCTACGCGCTCGGCAGCCCGGAGTACATGAGCCCCGAGCAGGCGCGCGGGCGGGCCGCCGACGCGCGCAGCGACGTTTATGCGCTCGGCGTGGTGCTGTTCGAGCTGTTCGCCGGACGCGTGCCGTTTCGCGCGCAGACGCCGGTCGCGACGCTGCTGCTCCACCTCGAGGCGGCCCCGCCACTCGACGCGCTGCCGCCCGCGCTGCGGCCCGTGCTCGGCCGCGCCCTCGCCAAGGATCCGGCGCGCCGCTACGCGGACGGAGCCGCGCTGGCGGACGCCCTGCGCGCCGCGCGCGAGGGACGCCCAGCCGAACCCGCGCCGCGAGGTGCGCGTTGGCTGCGGGCCGCCGCGGTGCTCGTCCTCGCCGCGGGAGCGGTGGCCGCGGCCCTCGCCCTGCGAGAGCGTCGCCCCGACCTGCCCGCGCCGACGGCCACGCTCGCCGGCACGCCGTCTTTCCGGCTGGTGCCCACCCCGGCGCCGGCAGCGACGCCCCGCCCCCCGACCCCGCGGCCGGCCCACTTCCCCGCCTCGACGCCTCCGCCCACGCCCGTGCCGGAGCCGCCACGCCCTCCCGCGACAGCCGAGCCGACGGCTGCGGTGGCGCCGGTGGTCGCGCAGGCCACGCCGTCTCCGACGCCCGAGGCCGACGGCGCCCTGCTCGTCGTCGTGAAGCCGTGGGCCGACGTCAGCGTCGACGGCGTGCCGCGCGGCCAGACGCCGCTCGGCCGCATCACCCTTCCTCCCGGCCCGCACGCGGTGCTGCTGACGCACCCGGCCTTCCAGCCCTACCCGCGCCGGGTCACGGTGCGGCCGGGCGAGACGCTGCGGCTCGTGGTCGACCTGCCGACGGACGGCGTGCGGCGCCGCTGAAGCTTGGCGATTCGCGACCGGCCGGACTAACCTGTCCGTCGCCATGCGGCCCTCTCGCGCGCTCCCGCTGACGTTTGCGGCTCTGCTGCTCGCCTCGAGCCTCACGCCGTCGCCCGTCGCGCCGCAGGACGCGGCGCTCGCCGCCGGCCTCCGGCAGGTGGAAGAAGGCGACTTCGAAGGCGCGATCCTGACGCTGGAGCCCGTCGTCGCTCGCCTCGCGCCAGCCGGGGGACGCGACGCCGCGCAGGCGTGCCTCTCGCTGGGCATCGCCCGGCTCGCGCTCGGCGAGCGCGAGGCCGCGCTCGCCCGCTTCAGCGAAGCGCTCGGCCACGAGCCGTCGCTGCGCCTGTCGCCCGAGCGCTACTCGCCCAAGGTGCTCGCGGCGTTCGAAGAGGCGCGACGGCAGCGCGAGGCGACGGCACGCGCAGGCGCGCCGGCGGGGTCGACC
>JBGASI010000545.1:0-3383 GCA_044229815.1 Vicinamibacteria bacterium
CTGGCTCGGCACGTCGGCGGTGGTGCGCCGCGGCCTGGCGCTGATCCACGACGGCGCGCTCGACGATGGCTCGGTCGACGCCCTCGCGGCACGGCTCGGGATCGGGCCGCGGCACCTGCACCGGCTGTTCCTCGCGCACGTCGGCGCGTCCCCGGTCGCGGTCGCGCAGACGCGCCGGATCCACTTCGCGAAGCGCCTGATCGACGAGACCGACCTGTCGATGACCGAGATCGCGCTCGCGTCCGGCTTCAGCAGCCTGCGGCGCTTCAACGCGGCGTTCCGCGACACGTACGAGCGGGCGCCGAGCGCCCTACGCCGACTGCGACGCGCCGGTGACGGCGCGGCCGGGAGCGGGCTCGCGCTGCGCCTCGCGTTCCGGCAGCCGTACGATCTCGACCACCTGCTCGGCTTCCTCGCCACGCGCGCGCTGCCCGGGGTGGAGCGCGTGGATCGCGACGGCTACGCGCGCACGGTCGCGGTCGAGGGCGGTGCGGCGATCGTGCGCGTCCGGCTCGCCGGCGCCGGCCGAAAGAGGAGCAGCGCCTCGGGCGCGCTGGAGCTGAGGATCGACGGCGCGCCGCCCTCGGCGCTGTTCCGGCTGACGGCCGACGCGCGGCGCGTGTTCGACCTCTCGGCGGATCCCCGCCTCGTGGCCGCGGCGCTCGACGCCGACCCGCTGCTCGGCCCCCTCGTCCGCCGTCACCCCGGGTTGCGGATCCCCGGCGCGTGGGACCCGTTCGAGTGCGCGGTGCGCGCCGTGCTCGGGCAGCAGGTCAGCGTAGCCGCCGGCCGCACGCTGGCGGCGCGGCTCGTCGCGCGCGCGGGCCGCCCGCTCGCCGCGCCCCGCGACGGGCTCACCCACCTCTTCCCGTCCCCTGCCACGCTCGCCGCCACCGACCTCTCCGGGCTCGGCCTCACCTCGGCTCGGGCCCGCACGCTGCACGCGCTCGCCCACGCGGTCGAGGACGGCCGCCTGGACTTGCGCGCGAGCCCAGAGGACGTCGTCGCGCGCCTGCGCGAACTCGAAGGCATCGGCGACTGGACGGCGCAGTACGTGGCGCTGCGGGCGCTGGGCGAGCCGGACGCGTTTCCCGCGGCCGACCTCGTGCTGAGGCGGGCGGCGGGACCGCACGGCCACCCGCTCAGCGCCCGCGCTCTCGAGCAGCGCGCCGAGGCCTGGCGCCCCTGGCGGGGCTACGCCGTCCTTCACCTCTGGGCCGCCGAGGCCGCACAGGGCCGCCCGCGGGCGGCACGTCCGAATGGAGACTGAGATGCGCTACGACGTGATCGAGACCCCGATCGGCCCGCTCACGGTGGCTGCCGACGACAACGGCCTGCGGCGGATCTTCTTCCCCTCGGCCGGAGAGGCGCACGCACCCGAGGACGGCTGGGTGCGCGATCCGCAGCCGTTCGGCGCGCTGGCGCGCGAGCTCGTCGAGTACTTCGCGGGCCGACGACGCGCCTTTTCCGTCGCGCTCGCGCCCGAGGGCACCGCGTTCCAGCTCGCGACGTGGCGCGCGCTGACCGAGATCCCCTACGGCACGACGATCTCGTACGCGGAGCTGGCGCGCCGGGTAGGACGTCCGGCCGCGTCGCGCGCGGTCGGGGCGGCCAACGGCGCGAACCCCCTGCCGATCGTGGTCCCCTGCCACCGCGTGATCGGCGCCGACGGTTCGCTCACCGGCTTCGGCGGCGGCCTGCCACTCAAGCGCGCGCTGCTGGAACTGGAGGGGGCGGCGTGCGTCGCCTCGCCGCGGCAGCTTCGGCTGGCCTGAGCTCGCTCACCGCGCCGGCGAGCGGAGCGAGGCGGCCGGCCAGCGGCACCGCTGCGTGATCAGTCGTTGGCGCCCGCGACGAGGGCCTCCAGGGACTGCGGGTCGAGAACCGCGTTCGTGCTCCGGCCGAGCAGACCGCCGGTGTCCCAGTAGAACGGCAGCAGGGCATTCGCCCTGGCCTGCCTGGTCACGTACTCGAGGTAGTACGCCCTCGAGGCCAGGTGCAGCCGGAGGGCCTCGCCGGCGAGGTTGTCGCGACGCATCGCGCCGAACTCGCCGACGATGACGGGGATGCCCTTGTCGACGAACTGCCGCCTGGTCAGGGCCAGGAGCCGGTCCACGGTCTCCTCCTCGCCCCAGGTGGCGTTGTGGGCCGCGTCGGTCGGCGAGTGGAAGGCCCTCCCCCAGTAGAAGAACTGGTTGCCCCAGCTCTCGTCCTTGGTCATGCCCGTGAAGTTCCAGGGCGTGTAGTAGTGCACCTCCGCCATCAGGCGACCCGGGACCGTGTCGGTCGGCAGTCGCGTCATGAGGGTGCTGGTCGTCTCGATGTCGGTGTTCGGCCCCTGGACCACCAGCACGCGAAAGGCGTTTCGACCACCGGTGGAACGCACGGCGTCGATGAAGCTCTGGTGGTACTTGAGCAGGACCTCCATCTGCGCGGCGGTCGTCGCGTTGGGCTCGTTGGCGCCAGCGAACCAGAGGTGCTCGTCGAAGTCCCGCAGCTGCGTCGCAATCTGCTCCCAGTAGGCCTTCTGCCGGGCGCTGTTCTCCTCCTGCTTCTCGGGGGTGACGTTGTTCTCGAGCCAGCCCCCGTCCCAGTGGATGTTCACGACGACGTACAGCCCGTCGTCCACGCAGTACTGGACGACCTGCCTCACCCGACTCAGCCAGCTGGGATCGATCCTGGCCGTGGAGCGGTCCGCGTACTGATCCCACGAGGCGGGAAGCCGGATCGCCTGGAAGCCGCTGCGCTTCGCCAGGTGGATGAACTCGTCGGTGATCCTGGGGTTTCCCCAGCTGGTCTCGCCTCCGCTCGCCTCCAGCGTGTTGCCGATGTTGAGGCCCACCCTGACGCGCCGTGTGAGCTCCGTCGCGGCGCTGCTCATCCCTGTCGCGTCCGGAGCGAGCGGAGAGGTGTTGTAGCTCGGGAAGCGCGCTGCGCCTCCGGCGGACGGGGTGGGCGACGGTTGGCCCGGCGCACCCCCGCCACACGCCGCGTTCGACAGGAGCGTCGCGAGCACGGCGAGCGTCACGATCGGTGTCTTCATCCCAGCTCTTCTTCGCCCACGCAGTCCGAAGGGGCCCAGTCCTGTCCGCCCCGGGGCGCCGCCGTCAGTCTACAGCGCTGCGTCTCCTCGTCCTCCGCGGGAGTAGACTCTGGCGGGGCCGGGCGCCGGCCGGGCCGCGCGGCCTCGGGAGGTGCGCATGAAGAGGAGACGCTTCTTCGAACGCCTCGCGGGCCTGGGCGCGGCCGCCCTCGTTCGCCCGGACGACCTCGTCTTCGGCGAGGCCGCCGCCTCGACGGCGTCGCCGCTCTCGGTCCACCCGTTCGTCGCCGCGCACCCGGAGGCGGTCTTCATCCGGCGGACGAAGATCCGGGCGAAGACC
>JBGASI010000546.1:0-3382 GCA_044229815.1 Vicinamibacteria bacterium
TGCGTGTTCTCGCCGACGCGGCCCGTCGCGGTCACGTACTCGCGGCGGAACGCCTCCTTGATCTTCGGCAGCAGCGCGCCGTAGAAGGCCGCGTCGTCCTTCTTCCCGAGCACCTCGGCCGCCTGCCGCACGAGGTCGGTCGAGTGGGCGAAGAACGCCGAGGCGATCAGGTCCTTGCCCGTGGTCGCGCCGGGGTAGTCGGACGCGGTGGTCGCGAAGGCCAGCCAGTCCCCGAAGTGGAAACCGCTCGTCCAGAGGTTCGTGTCGCCGGCCTCGCGCCGCTGGTACTCGACCCACGCCTTCATGCTCGGGTACTGGCGCTCGAGCAGCTGGCGGTCGCCGTAGGCGAGGTACATGTTCCACGGCACGATCGTGGCGACGTCGGCCCACGCCGCCGAGCCGCCGGGGAACGCGCTGTCGTCCTGGCCGCTCACGTCGGACCGGCTCAGCACGTTCGGCACGACGTGGGGCACCGAGCCCTTCGCGTTCTGGTCGGCCGCCACGTCGGCCAGCCACTTCGTGAAGAAGCCGGCCACGTCCATGTTGAAGGTCGCCGTGCGCGAGAAGGCCTGCGCGTCGCCCGTCCAGCCGAGCCGCTCGTCACGCTGCGGGCAGTCGGTCGGCACGTCGAGGAAGTTGCCTTTCTGGCCCCAGCGGATGTTGTGCTGGAGCTGGTTGAGCAGCGGATTCGAGGTCTCGAAGGCGCCGGTGACCGCCATGTCGGAGTGCACGACGATGCCGGTCAGGGCGTCGAGCGCCGGCTCGCCCGGCCAGCCCTCGACCGCCACGTAGCGGAAGCCCTGGAACGAGAAGTGCGGCTGATAGGTCTCGACCCCGCCGCCCTTCAGCGTGTACGTGACCTCCTGCTTCGCCGCCCGCAGGTTCGCCGTGTAGAAGTTGCCGGCCTTGTCGAGCACCTCGGCGTGGCGCAGGACGATCCTCGTCCCCGCCGGCCCGCTCACCTTCAGGCGCACCAGGCCGACCATGTTCTGGCCCATGTCGAAGACCGTCTCGCCGGCCGGCGTGCGAAGGACCTTGACCGGCTTCAGTTCCTCGATCGCCCGCACCGGCGGGCCCGCCGGCGCGACGAGCTGGTGCTTCGGCGCCTCGGCCACGACGCGCACCGGCGTCCAGTCGGCGTCCTTGAAACCCGGCGCGCTCCAGCCCGACCTCTCGAGCCGCGCGTCGTAGGTCTCGCCCATGTAGAGGTCGGAAGCGAGGATCGGGCCGGTCGTCGCCTTCCACTTCTCGTCCGTGCCGAGCGTCTCGACGCGGCCGTCCGTGTACTCGATCCGCAGCTGGCACAGCAGGCCGAGGCGCTCGCCGAAGACGTTCCGCCGGTCGCGCCAGGCGAGGAAGCCGCGATACCAGCCGTCGCCGAGCAGCGCGCCGATCGCGTTCTCGCCGGCGCGCACGAGCGCGGTCACGTCGTAGGTCTGGTACTGGAGGCGCTTGTTGTAGCTCGTCCAGCCCGGCGTGAAGAGCTGATCGCCCACGCGGCGGCCGTTGATCTCCAGCTCGTACAGGCCGTGGCTCGTCACGTACGCGCGGGCGGAGCGGACCTTGCCCCTGAGCGCGAACGTGCCGCGCAGCAGCGGCGCCGGCTGGGACTTCTTCAGGTCCTCGTTCAGCGTGGGCTCGATCCAGCGCGCCTTCCAGTCGGCGGGCGCGAGCAGGCCCGTCTCGAACCAGGCCGGGGCGCTCCACGCCGTCGCCGTGCCCTTGCCGTCCCACGCGCGCACGCGCCAGTGGTAGCGGTGCGAGGAGCCGAGGGCCGGGCCGCCGTAGGAGACGTGGACCGACTGCGCGGAGGAGACGCGTCCGCTGTCCCACAGCGCGTGGCCGCCGGCGAGGGCGCCCGCGTCCTTCGCCACCTGCACCTGGTAGGCCGACTGCACGGCGCCGCGGGCGTCGGACCGCAGCTGCCAGCTCAGGCGCGGCGCCGTGGCGTCGATGCCGAGCGGCTCCTTCTTGTACTCGCAGCGCAGCTCCGCCACCTTGGCCGGGGCGGTCGGCGGTGCCGCGGCCCGTGCCGGGTGCGCGCTCGTGCCACACAGGAGCGTGGCGCAGGCGAGGAGAAGGAAGGATCGAGGGCGGAGAACCGGGTGCATGAGCACCTCCCTTGCGAGCCCGATCCCATCAGAGCCGGGCCGCCGTGTAAAGGGGTGGGCCGGTGTGCCACCATTGCGCCCGCCGCCGACGGTCGGCGGCGAGGCATCCCGGAGGCGGGCGCTGACCGAGGACGAGCCGCTGCCGACGCTGACGCGGGTCACCGCTGCGGTGGTGATCGCCCTGCAGGTGGTCGCGCTGGCGACCGCCGCGCTCGCCGGCGCGAGCGGCGATGCGCCGTCCTGGGTCTTGTGGATCCTGGGTATCGGCGGCGTCACGATCTGGGCTGCGCCGTTCCTGCTCAAGGACCTGATCGTCCACGTCCGGGGCGCGCGCGCCCGGGGTCGCGCGGTGAGCCTGTCGGCCTGGGGCGCCTTGGGGCTCTTCGCCCTCGAAACCGCGCTCCTGGCCTGGGTTGCCGTGACGGCGATCCACTCGGTCATCCGCGCGGGCCACTGACGCTCTTCTTCAGCGCGCGGCCTGACCGCAGGTGCGGGGACGTTCGTACTCGGTGATGGCCCACCGCTTCGCCCCGCCGTCGTGGTTCAGCTGGAACTGCTGGCACAGCGTCTGCCGCCCGGCCGTGCGGGCCGGGCTCCACACCGTCCTCAGCAGCACACGGGGCCCGGAGTCGTCCTCCGAAAGCTGCGCGAGCCAGCGACTGCCCGCCACGCTCGCCTCGCGCGACACGAGCTGCGCGTCCGGGTCGTAGCCGAGGCAGCCGAGCGTCACGCCGGTCGAGCAGAAGTGCGCTTGCGCGTGACGCCGGCCCGCGTCGTCGAGCTGCGCCCGGAAGGCGGCGCCGTCGTGCCGCGCCGCGGCATCGAGTGCGGCCACGACGACGCCCTCGAGCTGGCCGGGGGCCGGCGGGGAGCAGGCGAGCATCGGCAGCAGCAGCGCGAGGGGCCGCCAGCCGCGGCGCCCGTGCTTCGGGACCAGACGCATGCCGTCACCGCCTTCCTAGTTCCCGCCCTCGATCCGCCGGACGGCGGCCTCGGCCGCCCAGCGCACACGCGGCTGCTTCGCGATCTCGCGCAGGACCGGCAGGGCCGAGGCGGCCGGCGGACCGACGGCCCCGAGGGCCGAAGCGCAGGCACGCAGGACGTGCACCTGTTCGTTCGCCGCGGAGCAGGCCGTGGCGAGGTCGGCGACGGCGGGAGACGCGGAGGAGCCGAGAGCCGCGATCGCGTTGGCCGACATCAGCCGCACGTTCGCGTCCGGGTCGCGCAGCGCCTGACGCAGCGCGTCGAGTGCCGGCAGCGCCGCAGCCCCA
>JBGASI010000547.1:0-3373 GCA_044229815.1 Vicinamibacteria bacterium
GTGCTGGGCGGACGGCGAGCGGGTCGCGGAGGTGGTCGAGAACCTGCTGTCGAACGCGGTGAAGTACTCGCCCGCCGGGGGAGAGGTGCGCCTCGCCGTACGGCGGGAGCGCGAGACCGCGGTCATCTCGGTCGGCGACCGCGGGATCGGCATAGCGGCGGAGGACCTGCCGCGCCTGTTCCGCCCCTTCTCGCGCCTGCACGACCGGCAGGCCGGCGGCATCGAGGGCTTCGGCCTCGGCCTGTCGATCTGCGAGCGCTTCGTGCGCGCTCACGGCGGCCGCTTCGAGGTGCGCAGCACGCCGGGCGCCGGCTCGACCTTCAGCTTCACGCTGCCGCTGTTCGGCTCGCTGGCGCAGACCCGGCGACCGCTGGTGGTGGTGGCCGCGCCCGACGCGGGCACGCGACGCGAGGTGCGCCGCGCGGCCGAAGGACTCGGCTTCGCCGTGCAGGAGGCCGTCGACGGCGTCGAGGCGGTCGAGACCACGACGCGCCTGCGCCCCGCGGCGCTCGTGCTCGACCGGATCCTGCCGCGGCTCGGGGCCGAGCAGGTCGCCGAGCGATTGCTGGCGCACGGGGCGACGGCGGTGGTGCCGATCTTCGTGCTGGCCGATCCCGAGGACCTTGGTGCCAAGGCGGGGCTGTTCCGTGCCTGCCTGCCGCGCCCGCTCGACCGCGGTCAGCTCGAGGCCGCCCTCGAGGCGCTCGGGGCGGCGGTCTCCTAGGGAGCGCGATGCGCGAGGTGCTGGAGGCGGCCGTGAGGGCGGAGGTCTCGGGGGAGCCCGCGGCGATGGTCACCGTCGTGGCCACCGAGGGCTCGACGCCCCAGAGGGCCGGCGCGCGCATGCTGGTCTACGGCGACGGCCGCATCGTGGGCACGATCGGCGGCGGCTGCCTCGAGGCCGAGATGACCTGGCGTGCGCGGGAGGCGATCGGCGGCGGGAGACCGAGGCTCGTGTCCTACGACCTCACGCCGGACCAGGCGGGCGACGACGGCCTCGTGTGCGGGGGGAGGATGCAGGTGTTCATCGAGCCCGTCGAGGGCACGCCGGTCCTGTGCCTGTTCGGCGCCGGCCACGTCGCGCAGCCTCTCGCGCGCATGGCGAAGGCCTGCGGCTTCCGGGTCGAGCTGGCCGACGACCGGATCAAGTTCGCCAACCGCGAACGCTTCCCGGAGGCGGATGCGATAGTGATCGACGAGTTCGCCGCGGCCGCAGCGCAGATGACGCTCGGGCGCTGCTCGTACGCGATCGTCGTCACGCGCGGGCACAGGGGCGACGCCGAGGCGCTGCGCGCGGTGCTGGGGAAGGGCCTGCGCTTCGTGGGCCTCCTCGGTTCCCGGCCCAAGGTGGTGCACATCTTCGCGGCGCTCGAGGCGCAGGGGGTCGCGCGCGAGGAGCTTGCACGCGTGCACGCTCCGCTGGGGCTCGAGATCGGGGCCCAGACCCCGGAGGAGATCGCGGTCAGCATCCTGGCCGAGATGATCGCCGTGCGGCGGGGCGTCGACCCGGCGCGCTCGGGCTCGATGAAGATGTCGCTTCCCGGCCGGATGAGCCCGCAAGGGGCCTCAGATTCCGATTGAAGTAAAACTTCAGCTGCTGTAGGTTAAACTCCTCAGGGCCTTATGGAGGACCTCCGGAGCGCCTGTCTCGTCTGGCTCCTCGTGCCTGCGGCTGCGGCCGCCGGCGACGCGCCTCGGCCTGCCCCGGAGCTCACCGCCGTCCACGAGAACGCCTCGGCCACGGTCCGCTTCCGCACCCCGGCTGGCTGGACGGTCACCAACACCCCCGGTGACCTCGAGCAGACCGAGGCGCGGGGCGACGGTCTCATCCTGCGCATCCTGCGGCGGCAGGGGGAGCTCGGGCTCGACAGCCTGCACGTGGAGTGCATGGCCGTCCGGCTGGCCGGGCCCATGGAGACCCGTCCCGAGGTCGACTACGAGTACGACTTCGTGAGCGGGGCCGTGGGCGAGCGGCGGGCCCTCGATTCGGCGTTCGTCGTCCACTACGACAACGCGATCGACGGGTCGCGGGACTGGCGCCAGCGGAACCTGACCGTCGTGGGCCAGCAAGAGTCGCTCTGCGTCATCGGGTACACGCCTGGCACGACCTGGAAGAAGTCCAGACAGGCGCGGAACCTGATCAAGGCGGTGCTCGACGGCGTCGAGTGGCGGCCATGGCGCTGAGCGTGTCCGAACTGCTGCCTGCGGCGGGCCCGGTCCGCCGGCAGATCTGGTCCGTGGGCGGGGGCAAGGGCGGCATCGGCAAGTCGCTGCTCACGGCCTCGATCGGCTGGCAGCTGGCCCGCATGGGCCGGCGGGTGGTACTGGTGGATGCCGACCTCGGCGGGGCGAACCTGCACACCTGTCTGGGTCTGCCTCCCGCCGGCCGCACCCTCGCCGACTTCATCCAGCGCCGGGCGGCGTCGATCGACGAGGTGGCCGTCGAAACGGGTCAGCCGGGGCTGCGGCTCATCAGCGGCGCGGCCGACCTGCTCTCGGCCGCCAACATCAAGCACCTGCAGAAGGTGCGGGTGATGAACCACATCCGTGCCCTCGAGGTCGACATCGTCCTGATCGACCTGGGTGCCGGGACCTCCTTCAACTGCCTCGACTTCTTCCTGCTCTCCGACGTCGCGCTGCTGGCGGTCGTGCCCGAGCCGACCTCGATCGAGAACGGCTACCGCTTCATCAAGAGCGCGCTCTACCGGCGCCTGCGCTCCGTGGTCACGCGGGACGCCGTGCGCGAGCTGGTGGACGCGGCGCTCGACCCGAAGAACCCGCAGGAGATCCGGACTCCCCTCGACCTGCTGGCGCGGGTCGAGGCCCTGGAGGCCGAGGCCGCCGAGCCGCTGCGGCGCGAGCTGGCCGCGTTCCAGCCGCGCTTCGTGGTGAACCAGGTGCGCGACGTGGGCGACATCGGGATCGGCCACCAGCTGGTGGCGGCCTGCGCGCGCCACCTCGGCCTGCGCGCGAGCTACGCTGGCTTCGTGCACCACGACGACGCGGTCTGGCAGGCGGTGCGCCGCCGGCGCCTGTTCATGAGCGACGCGCCCACCTCGCGGGCGGCCGAGGAGATCCGCCAGCTGACCCGCGGGCTCGTCAAGGGAGAGAGCCTGGGGGCGGGGTATTGACCGGGAAGGACGACCCCTACCGCACGCTCGGACTCGAGCCGCGCGCCAGCTCGGAGCAGGTGGAGCGGGCCTACCGCTTCTGCCTCGAGCTCTACGGCGAGGGCTCGCTCGCGATCTACTCGCTGCTCGAGCCCGCCGAGGCGGAGGCCCAGCGCGCCCGCGTGCGCGAGGCCTACGAGACGCTGTCCGATCCGCGCCGCCGCCGCGACTACGACGAGAGAGAGGGCCTGCTGCCCCCCGAG
>JBGASI010000548.1:0-3370 GCA_044229815.1 Vicinamibacteria bacterium
TGGAGCGACGCCGGCTGGCGGCGCACGCCGCCCACCGACGCGCTGCGCTTCTGCGTGTTCGACGACCGCGGGATCTACCGGCCCGGCGAGGAGGTGCGCGTCAAGGGCTGGCTGCGGCGCGTGGGCGCCGGCCCGCGCGGCGACCTCGAGCCCCTGCCGGACGGGCTCGAGGCCATCGCCTGGACCCTGCGCGACGCGCAGGGCAACGAGGTCGCGAAGGGCGACGCGCCGCTCGCGGGACCCGGGGCCTTCGACCTCGCGCTCACGCTGCCGGCGACGATGAACCTCGGCTCCGCCGTGTTGCAGCTCGAGGCGCGCGGCGCCGCCGCCGCGCTGCGCCCCGGGGCGACGTTCGCGCACGGTTTCTCCGTGCAGGAGTTCCGCCGGCCCGAGTTCGAGGTGAAGGCGGCCGCGAGCGGCGGCCCGCACCTGGCCGGCGCGAGCGCTACCGTCTCCGTCTCCGCGGCCTACTACGCGGGCGGCGCGCTGCCCGGGGCCGACGTGAAGTGGCGCGTCGTCTCGCGCCCGGCCAGCTTCCGCCCGCCGCACCGCGACGAGTTCTCCTTCGGCAGCTTCGCGCCCTGGTGGGAGCCGTGGCGGCGGCCGGCGCCGGGGAAGACGCTGGAGCTCTCCGGCCACACGGACGGCGCGGGCACGCACGTGCTGAGGATCGACGTCGATCGCGCGGACCCGCCGCGGCCGCAGCACCTCGAGGCCGAGGCCACGGTGATGGACGTGAATCGCCAGGCGTGGACCGCATCTTCGCAGCTGCTCGTCCATCCCGCGCTCGCCTACGTCGGGCTGCGCGCCGCGCACCCCTTCGTGCAGCAGGGCGAGCCGATCGTGCTCGACGCCGTGGTGAGCGACCTCGACGGCCAGTCCGTCCGCGGCCGCCGCGTCAGCCTCCGCGCCGAGCGGCTCGACTGGGAGCAGGTCGAGGGGACCTGGCGCGAGGTGCCCAAGGACGCCCAGGAGCAGGAGGTGCAAAGCGCGGACGAGCCCGTGCCCGTGCGCTTCACGGTGAAGGAGGGCGGCAGCTGGCGCGTGCTGGCGCGCGTGCACGACGCGGACGGACGACCGAACGAGACGGAGCTGCGGGTCTGGGTGGCGGGCGGGCGCGTGCCGCCGCGGCGCGGGCTCGAGGAGGAGAAGGTCACGCTGGTGCCGGACCGCAGGGAGTACCGCGCCGGCGACGTCGCGCGGGTGCTGCTGCTCGCGCCGTTCGCGCCGGCCGAGGGGTTGCTGACGCTGCGTCGCTCCGGGCTCGTGAGCGAGCGGCGCTTCCGCGTCGAGACGGGCTCCCATACGCTCGAGATCCCGATCGAGGACGGCTTCACGCCAGGCGTGCACGCGCAGGTGTCGCTGGTGGGCGCGACACCGCGCGGGGACGGCGCGGCCGCGGCGCGGCCGGCGTTCGCGAGCGGCGCGATCGAGCTGCCCGTGCCGCCCGCGGCGCGCACGCTGGCGGTCGAGGTCAAGCCGCGCGAGGCCGCGCTCGCGCCCGGCGCACAAACGGTGCTCGACCTCGCACTGCGCGACGCGGCCGGCCAGCCGGTCGCCGGCGGCGAGGCGACGGTCGTGGTGGTCGACGAGGCGGTCCTCGCACTGACCGGCTACCGCCTGCCCGACCCGCTCGCCGCCTTCTACGCGAAGCGCGAGACGGGAGTGACGGAGAAGCGGCTTCGCGAGCAGGTGCTGCTGGCGCGGCCGGAAGACCTCGACCTCGCGCCGGAGACCTTCCAGGCGCAGGACCTGCTGGCCGCCGGCGGGGCCCCGCACGCGCGCATGGCGCTGCCGATGGCCGCTCCCGCGCCGGCCCCGGCGAGGCAGGCGATGAAGGCGGAGGCGGCCGAGCCGATCCGCGCCCGCACGGACTTCGCCGCGCTCGCCCTGTTCGCCGCCCGGGTGCCGATCGACGCCGGCGGCCACGCGCAGGTGCCGGTGAAGCTGCCCGACAGCCTCACGCGCTACCGCGTGATGGCCGTGGCCGTGGAGGGCGCCCGCCGCTTCGGCTCGGGCGAGGCGACCCTGGTCGCGCGGCTGCCGCTGATGGTGCGCCCGTCGGCCCCGCGCTTCCTGAACTTCGGCGACCGTTTCGAGCTGCCGGTCGTGGTCCAGAACCAGACCGATCGCGCGCTGAGGGTCGACGTGGCCGTCCGCGCACGCAACGCGGCGCTCACCGCCGGGGCCGGGCGCCGGGTCACGGTGGCCGCGAACGACCGCGCGGAGGTGCGCTTCCCGATGGCCGCGCAGCGCGCGGGCCGAGCGCGAATCCAGGTCGGCGCGACGTCGGGGACCGCCGCCGACGCGGCGGAGGTCGAGCTGCCCGTCTGGCCGCCGGCCACCAGCGAGGCCGTCGCGAGCTACGGCCAGCTCGACGAGGGCGCGATCGTCCAGCCGGTGCAGGCGCCCCCCGGCGTCGTGCCCGGCTTCGGGGGCCTCGAGCTGACGACCTCCTCGACCGCCCTGCAGGCGCTGACCGACGCCGTGCTCTACCTCGTCGCCTATCCGTTCGAGTGCGCCGAGCAGCTCTCGTCGCGGGTGCTCGCGGTGGCGGCGCTGCGCGACGTGCTGACGGCGTTCTCGGCCGAGGGGCTGCCGCAGCCGCAGGAGATCGAGGCGGCCGTGGCGCGCGACATCGAGCGCCTGCGGGCGCTGCAGAACGACGACGGCGGCTTCGGCTTCTGGCGCCGGGGCGACGAATCCTGGCCGTGGGTCTCGGTCCACGTGGCCCACGCGCTCGCCCGCGCGCAGGCGAAGGGCTACGCGGTGCCCGCGCCGCTCCTGGACTCCGCCCGGCGCTACCTCCACGACGTGGACGGCCGCATCCCGCGCGAGTACCCGGCGCAGGTGCGGCAGACGATCGTGGCCTACGCGCTCTTCGTGCGCGCCCTCCTCGGCGACGCCGACCCCGGCCGCGCGCGCGCGCTCGTGCGCGAGGCGGGCAGCGAGGGCCTCTCGTTCGAGGCCCTCGGCTTCGTACTGCCCGTGCTCTCGAAGGACGCGGCCTCCGCGGCCGAGGTGGCCGCGATCCGCCGCCGGCTCGCCAACGCGGTCGACGAGACCGCGGGGGCGGCGCACTTCGCGGTGGCCTACGGCGACGGCGCCCACCTGCTGCTGCACTCCGATCGCCGCGCCGATGCGATCCTGCTCGAGGCCCTGGTCGCCGACCAGCCGCAGAGCGACCTCGTGCCCAAGCTCGTGGCGGGGCTGCTCGCCCACCGCACGGCCGGGCGCTGGACGAACACGCAGGAGAACGTCTTCGTCCTGCTGGCGCTCGATCGCTACTTCCACGCCTACGAGCGGACGACACCCGACTTCGTCGCGCGCGCCTGGCTCGGCGAGCGCTACGTCGGCGAGCAGGCCTTCC
>JBGASI010000549.1:0-3365 GCA_044229815.1 Vicinamibacteria bacterium
ACACCGCCACGGCCAAGGGCGGCTCGCACGTCCACGACGGCACGACGTACTGGTTCTGCGGCCCCCGCTGCCGCGAGCGCTTCGCCGCCGATCCGCTCCACTGGCTCGAGAAGGGCCCATCGCTCGCCGCGATGGGTGCGCCAGCGCCTTGCGCCGCGAGCTCGCCGCCGCGGCCGGGCGAGGCCGTCGAGTGGGTCTGCCCGATGGACCCGGAGGTGCTCGAGACGAAGCCCGGCGCTTGCCCGGTCTGCGGCATGGCCCTCGAGCCGCGCGTCCTCACGGTCGCGCCGGAGCGCAACCCCGAGCTCGAGGACATGACGCGCCGCCTGCGCTTCGCCCTGTCGCTCGCCGTGCCGCTGCTCGTCCTGGTGATGGGCCCGATGCTCGTGCCCGGCGCCCACGGTCTGCTGCCGCCGGCGGCGCAGGCCGTCCTCGAGCTGCTGCTCGCGACGCCGGTCGTGCTCTGGGCGGGCTCACCGTTCTTCGAGCGCATGGCGCGCAGCTTCCGCTCCGGCCGCTTCAACATGTTCACGCTGATCGGCATCGGAACCGGCGTCGCCTGGGCGTACAGCGTCCTCGCCGTCGCCGCGCCGGGCCTCTTCGCGGCCTCGCTGCGGGCCCACGACGGCCAGGTTGGCCGCTACTTCGAGTCGGCCGCCGTGATCGTGGCCCTCGTCCTGCTCGGGCAGGTGCTCGAGTTGCGCGCCCGCGCGCGCACGGGCGGCGCGATCCGCGCGCTGCTCGGTCTCGCCCCGAAGACGGCGCGCCGGCTCGAGGCGGAAGGACACGAGGCCGACGTCCCGCTCGAGGACGTGAGGGTGGGCGACCGGCTGCGCGTGCGGCCCGGCGAGAAGGTGCCGGTCGACGGCGTCGTGGTCGAGGGCTCGAGCGCCGTCGACGAGGCGATGGTGAGCGGCGAGCCGCTGCCGGTCGAGAAGGTCGCGGGCTCGCGGGTCACGGGCTCGACGATCAACGGCACGGGCAGCTTCGTGATGCGCGCCGAGCGCGTCGGCCGCGACACCCTGCTTGCCCGCATCGTCCAGCTGGTGGCGGAGGCGCAGCGCAGCCGCGCGCCGATCCAGCGGCTGGCCGACCGCGTCGCCGCCTGGTTCGTGCCGGCGGTGGTCCTGGCCGCCGCCCTCGCCTTCCTCGCCTGGGCCCTGGTCGGCCCCGAGCCCCGCCTCGCCCACGCGCTGGTCGCGGCCGTGTCGGTTCTGATCATCGCCTGCCCGTGCGCGCTGTGCCTGGCGACACCTATGGCCATCATTGTCGGCGTGGGCCGGGGCGCGAGCAGCGGAGTGCTGTGGAAGGACGCCGCGGCGCTCGAGACGCTCGCGCGCGTCGACACGCTGGTCGTCGACAAGACCGGCACCCTGACCGAGGGCAAGCCGCGCCTCGTGGCGGTCGTCGACCTCGACGGGGGCGACGGCGCCGAGTCCCTCAGGCTCGCCGCTTCTCTCGAGCGCGGCAGCGAGCACCCGCTGGCGGCCGCCGTCGTCGCGGCGGCCGAGGCGCGGGGCCTGGCGCTCGCCCCGGCCGCTGACTTCCGCTCGCACACCGGCCGCGGCCTGACCGGCACCGTCGAGGGGCGGACCCTGGTCCTCGGCAACGCCGTCCTGCTCGAGCAGCAGGGCGTCGACGCGGCGCCGCTCGCCGCGCGCGCCGCGGGCGAGCACCCCGAGGGCCGGACGGTGCTGCTGCTCGCGGTCGACGGCGGTCCGCGCGCGCTGCTCTCGGCCGCCGACACGCTCAAGGCCTCCGCCCGCGAGGCGATTCGCGACCTGCAGGCCGAGGGGCTGCGGGTGGTGATGCTCACCGGCGATGGCCGGACGGCGGCGGAGGCCGTCGCCCGCGCCCTCGGCATCGAGCGCTTCGAGGCGGAGGTGCTGCCGGAGCGCAAGGCCGCGGTGGTGCAGGCGCTGCAGCGGGAGGGCCGCCGCGTCGCGATGGCCGGCGACGGCGTCAACGACGCCCCCGCGCTCGCGGCCGCGCAGGTCGGCATCGCGATGGGCACCGGTACCGACGTCGCGATCCAGAGCGCCGGCGTCACGCTCGTGAAGGGCGATCTGCGCGGGATCGTGCGCGCGCGCCGGCTCTCGCGGGCCACCGTCTCGAACATCCGCCAGAACCTGTTCTGGGCCTTTTTCTACAACGCGCTCGGCATCCCGATCGCCGCCGGTGTGCTCTACCCCTGGCTCGGCTGGCTGCTCTCGCCGATGCTGGCTGCCGCGGCCATGAGCCTCAGCTCGGTCACGGTGATCGCGAACGCCCTGCGGCTGCGGCACGCGCGGCTGTGAGGCGCCCCGCCGGCCGCCGCCGCGGGCCGCAGTTGACCCCGTCCGGCCCGCGTGCTTCCATTGGTGTCATGTCCCCGGCCCGCAGCCTCGCCGCCGCGCTCACGGCCCTCGCGCTCGCGGCGACGCCGTGCGCGCCGTGCCCGTGCGCCCCGCGCGCCGTGGCTCGCGAGGCGGGCGCGCACGATTGCTGCGCGCCGCCGCCCGGCGTCCGCGCGGCGGACCACGCCTGCTGCGACACCGTGGCGCCCGCGTCGGAGCTCGCCGCCGGCTCGACGAGCCTGGATGCCCTGCCGGAGCCCTCCGCCTGGCTCGGCCCGATTCGCCTCGCCCCGCGTCCGGCCCGGCCGTCGCGCGTGGCGGCCCTGCCCGCGACGTCCCCGCCCCCGCTCGTCCTGCGCATCTGAGCCCGCGCCCGCGCGGCTGACCGCTGCCGGCGCTCGTGTCCCCTCTCGGCAGGGGGTCCCACGACGCCGAGGCTCCGCGCGTCCACTTCGTCCCTCGGCTGTCTGGAGAGTGGAGTGTGCTCATGCGTTCTCGATCCCGAATCGCCTCGACCGTCCTCGCCGCCGTGCTGGGCATCCCGCCCGGGCTGCACGCCAAGGCCCCGGAGCCCCAAGGGCTCGACGCGCTCGTGGCCGAGGCGCTGGCGAACAACCCCGACCTGCGGGCCGCCGCCGAGCAGGTGAGCGTCGCCGCCACGCGTCCCGAGCAGGCCCGCGCGCTGGCGGACCCGGTCGTCTCCTTCCAGTACACGAACGACGGCTGGAGCCCGACGCTCGGCGCGCGCGAGATGACCACCCTCGCCTTCATGGGCAGCCAGACGCTGCCCTGGCCCGGCAAGCGCCGGCTGCGCGAGGCGCTCGCCCTGCAGGACGCGGCCCAGGCGGCGCAGCAGCTCGAGCGCGCGCGCCTCGGGCTCGTCGCTTCGGTCAAGCGGGCCTACTGGTCGCTCGCGCTGGCGCGCGAGAGCCTCGAGCTGCTCGGCGAGCTGGCGCTGGCGTGGACCGAGGCCGAGGCGGTGGCGCGCGCGCGCTACGGGGTCGGCCAGGGGGCCCAGCAGGACGTGCT
>JBGASI010000550.1:0-3362 GCA_044229815.1 Vicinamibacteria bacterium
ACCGTCGCCACACCCGGGTCGCGCTCGAGGACGCCGCCGAGCAGACCGCGCAGGGCGAGGTGCAGGCCGTGGCCCGCGGCGAGCACGGCGATCGACGCCAGCAGGAGCTGCGGCGCCCGCGACAGACCCGGGCCGGGGTGGTCGGCGGCCAGCACGATCCAGGCGACGGCGGCCCCGAGCGCGCTCGCCCACCCCGGCACCGTGACGGCCTGCTGCGCCTGGCCGAACAGCGAGCGGGTGCACTCCGGCAGCAGGCCCGTCTGCAGGGTCGCCGCGAGCAGGAACAGCGCGCCGTGCACGCGCAGCGTCATGCGGTCGTGGCGCCGGCCCAGCACGGCCGCCAGCACCCCGGCGGCGACCCAGGCGAGCGCGAGGCCCGCGCCGAGCCCCAGCAGGCTCGTGCCGGCCAGCGTCAACACGCCGCCCGCGGTCGAGTACAGGTAGAAGTTGCGGCCCTGGCCCGGCCGGCGCTCCACGTAGGCGAACGCCGCCGTGTAGCACAGCAGCCCGAGGCCGGCCGCGATGGCGCCGGGGCCCACGGACGGCAGCCCGTGCGCCGCCAGCACCCGGACCGCTCCCCCGAAGCCGAGGAGGCCCGCGAACGAGGCCTGGGCGACCTCGAACACGGTGACGGGCTGCCCCAGCCGCAGCGTGCGCGCGGCGACACCGGCGATGTACAGCGCCGGCACCGCGAGCAGCGCGGCCGCGGCGGCCGGCGAGGAGAACGGCGGGTAGCCGTCGGGCAGCTCGGGGCGCGTGGCCACTGCCAGGAGCACGAGGGCCATCCCATCGAGCACCGCGGCCGCCATCCAGCGCAAGCCGAGCCAGGCGCCCCGGAAGGCGAGCCACTCGAGCCCGGCCGCGATCGCGAGCACGGCAGCGATGCAGGGCAGGACCGCATGCGTCGAGACCAGTAGCGCCACGGCCGTGGCGAGCGCGAGCGCGGTGGTCAGCGCGGCGTTGAGCCCGAGCCGGCGGTGCCAGGCGACGCCGAGCCCGAGCCCGAAGAACGCCACGAGCGCCGCGCAGGCCGCCGCGGGCGGCAGCAGCGCGAAGCGCGCGCACGCCTCCCACAGCAGCGGGAAGGCGATCAGGCTGCTCGCGAGGTCGTGGAAGGCCGCGCTGTGCGCCCGGCCCACGCCGGCCTCGCGGTCGGCCATGAGTTGCCAGAGCGCCGCGTAGGCGATCCCGAGCGCCACGCCGACGCCCGCCGGCAGCACGCGGCCGTCCGTGAGCGCCCGCACCAGATAGGCGCCGGCCAGCACGAGCAGGGTGCGGCCGACCAGCGCCAGGGTGCCCTGCGACAGCGCGGGGACGCCGACGGGCTCGGGCTCGGCGACCGCGGCCGTGCGCTCGACGGGCTGGGACGCGCGGCGCGCCTCGAGCGCCTCGACGCGCCGCTCCAACCGCTCGAGCCGGCGCGCCAGCTCCGAGGCGTCTGCCGTCAGCCCGTCGACCCGCTCTGCCATGCCTCGCCTCCAGGCCGCGCGCCGGCGCGGGCCGCCAGCGTCACCACCGTCCGGTTCAGGCCCCGGAGTGTGCCCCGGCGCCCGTGTGTCCGCCGCTCCAGGGCGGCAGCAGGCGCACCAGGCCCCACAAGATGAAGAGCGGCAGGACCATGAGCGCCGCCGCCACCAGGAAGCCCTCCTGCGTCGCGAACTCGAGCTTGTAGGTGGTGTAGCCGAGGAAGCTCTTGGAGAAGAGCTGGCCGCCGATCACCACGTTCCAGCGCATCGCGAAGATGCCGATCATGGTCAGGACGCCCGCCGTCGCGTAGATGCCGCGCCGGGCCTCCTCGCTCAGCTTCACGAGCTGGGTGAGCGCGAGCAGGCCGAGCGGCAGCAGGGTGCCCAGCACGATCTGCACGATGATGTGCGGCAGGTAGAGCCGCGTCTTGACCATGAAGTCGAGGGTGTGGAAGGACTCGTCCGCCTCGTAGATGCGGTGGATCAGGTCGAGCGTCTCGAGCGAGAAGTCGATCACGAAGGCGAAGAACAGGTAGCGGGCGATCGTGTCGACGCACGGCATGTCGATCTCGCGCCCGCGCAGGCGCGTGATCGCCATGTAGAGCAGCATCACGCCGGCGATGCCCGAGACGATGGCCGAGAACAGGAACACGATCGGCATCAGCGGCGTCGACCACCACGGGTTCGCCTTGACGGAGCCGAAGATGAACCCGACGTACCCGTGGAGCAGGAACGCCGAGGGGATGCCGACGACCGTCACCACGAAGCTGGTGCGGTCGTCGATGCGCAGGGCCTCGGGGCTCACGTCGTACGAGCCGAGCGTCAGCAGCCGGTAGACGAGCCGCAGCGGGCCGCTCGCGGTCTGCGCGCGCTCCACGATCTCCGGCCGGTACTCGAGCCAGATCTCCAGCAGCAGGACGGCCATCAGGTACCAGAGGTAGACGAAGCCGAACATCGCCATGGCCGAGGCGGTGTGCGGCGTGAGGTACATCTCGAGCGAGCGCTCCGGGTGGCCCAGGTGCAGTTGCAGCGGCAGCGGCGCCACGAGCAGGAACGCGAGCGCGGTGAGCAGCGCCAGCCGGTAGGTGGGCGCGACCGCCTCGACGCGGAAGACGCGCACGAGCGAGGCGAGGATGAAGGCCCCCGCCACCAGCCCGGTGATGTAGGGGTAGAGAACGATCAGGACGCTCCACTGGAGCTCCACCTCGTTCGGGTACATGTAGCCCTGGACGCCCTGCAGCACACCTTCCATGGCGTCCCCCTAGCGGACCGAGCCGTCGAGGCCGTTGTAGAAGGCCTTCGAGCCGGTCGCCATCTGTGGCTTGAGCACCTGCACCTTGTGCGTCCTGAGGAACTCGTGGATCGGGTCCTTGCGGTCCTTGAGGTCGCCGAGAGCGCGCGCGCCGGTCGGGCAGGTCTCGCAGCAGGCCGTGGTGAGCCCCTTCGTGATCCGGTGGTAGCACAGCGAGCACTTGTCGGCCGTCTTCGTGCGCGGGTCGATGAAGCGGCAGCCGTACGGGCAGGCCTGCACGCAGTAGCGGCATCCGAGGCAGTATTTCTTGTCGACCAGGACCACGCCGTCCGGACTCTCGAAGGTGGCGCCCACCGGGCACACTTGCACGCACGGCGAGTGGGCGCAGTGGTTGCACATCTTGGGCACGAAGAAATTCTTGGAACCGTCTCCGGGACGGTCCTTCTCGTTGAAACCGTCGTAACCGCCGTTCGGCGAGTCCACGATGGGATGGTCCTCCGCCGTCGGGTGGCTAGGATCCTTCGCCGGCACGTGGTAGCGCTCGACCCAGGTGCGGAAGTAGTAGGGCTCCAACGGGACGTCGTTCTCTTCCTTACAAGCACGCACACAAGCCCCGCACCCGATGCATTGCTCGATGTCGAGGA
>JBGASI010000551.1:0-3355 GCA_044229815.1 Vicinamibacteria bacterium
GGCCGGCCGGACTCGCTGAGCGCACACGCCGGCCGGCCGCTGGTGGTGCTCGTGGTGTCCGCCCGGCGGCTGCGGCGGCTGAAGGCCTGGGAGGTCGAGCTCGATCGCCGCCTCGACGGTGTCGACTTCCTGCGCGTCGCCGACGTGGCGGCGGAGGGCCGGACCCCCCCGACGTTCGACGAAGTGGCGTCCACCCTGCGCAAGCACGTGCCGCAGTCGGTCCGCGTGCTCGTCGACAGCGAGCGACACTGGGCCCGGGCGCTGGGGCTGGACACGCGCGAGGTCAACGCGCTCGCGCTCGACGCCCGCACGCGCGTGGTTGCGCAGGTGCGCGGGGCCCCGCGTTCCGAGACCATCGGGCCGCTGGAGACCGCCCTGCTCGAGTTGCCCGGCGTCCGCCGCAAGCCGACGGCCGGACCCTCGTCCGGCAGCGGAGCACGACCCTGACCGCCGCGGCGCGCTGCGACGTGCTGCTCGTCGGCGGCGGCCTCGCCAACGGCCTGATCGCGTGGCGCCTGCGTCAGCGGCGACCCGAGCTGAGCGTGCTCCTGGTCGAGCGGCAGCCGACCCTGGGGGGGGAGCACACCTGGTCGTTCCACGCGACGGACGTGGAGCCCGCGCAGGACGCCTGGCTGGCGCCGCTGGTGAGGCGGTCGTGGCCGGGTCACGAGGTCCGCTTTCCGGGTCTGCGCCGCCGGTTGCGCAGCGGCTACCGCTCCATCGCCTCGGACGGATTCCACCGCGAGCTGTGCCTGGCGCTCGGGCGATCCGCCTGGCTCGGCCGGTCGGCCCGCGAACTGCGCGCCGACGGGGCCACGCTCGACGACGGCGCGCGCATCGAGGCGCGCTGTGTGATCGACGGCCGTGGCTTCGCGGCGGGGCCCTGGCTGCGGGCCGGTGTCCAGAAGTTCCTCGGCCTCGAGCTCGTGCTCGAGAACGCGCACGGCCTCGACCTGCCGCTGCTGATGGACGCCGACGTGGCCCAGGCGGGGGGCTTCCGCTTCTTCTATCTGCTGCCGTGGGACGAGCGGCGCCTGCTGGTCGAGGAGACGCTGTACGCCGACGAGGGGACGATCGACGAGGCGCGCGCCCGCGAGGCGATCAGGGCGTACGCACGGGAGCGCGGCTGGCGTGTCGCCGCGATCGAGCGCGAGGAGCGCGGCGCGCTGCCGATCCCGCTGGCGGGCGACCTGGACGCGCTGTGGAGCGCCCTGCCGCCGGGTGTCGGCGCGTCCGGCATGCGCGCCGCGCTCTTCCACGCCACCACCGGCTACTCGCTGGGCGCGGCGGTTCGCGTCGCCGATCGGCTCGCGTCGCGACCCTCGCTCGACGGGCCGGCCGTCGCCGCGGAGTTGCAGGCCCTGTCTCGCGCATCCTGGCGCCGCCAGCGCTTCCAGCGGCTGCTGAACCGCATGCTGTTCGAGGCGGCGCTGCCGGAGCGCCGCTGCGCCGTGCTCGCCCGCTTCTACCGGCTGAACGAGGGGCTGATCGAGCGTTTCTACGCCGGCCGCACGACCCTCGCCGATCGCGTGCGGCTGCTCGTGGGCCGGCCACCGGTGCCGGTCGGCCGCGCGCTGCGCTGCCTGCGCGAGACACGAACAGGACGGCTGGCGCCGGCCGGGGCCGGGCCGGCGGGTGGAGGACACCGATGACGGCGAAGGTGGCGGTGATCGGCAGCGGCTTCGGCGGCCTCGCGCTCGCGCTGCGCCTGCAGTCGGCAGGGGTCGCGACGACGCTTCTCGAGCGGCGCGACAAGCCGGGCGGGCGCGCCTACGTCTACGAGGAAGACGGCTTCGTGTTCGACGCCGGGCCGACCGTGATCACGGCCCCGCACTGCCTCGAGGAGCTGTTCGCGCTCGCGGGCCGGCGGATGGAGGACCACGTCCGGCTGTTGCCCGTGCGGCCGTTCTACCGGCTGTTCTGGGAGGACGGCGACGTCTTCGACTACTCGAACGACCTCGCCGACACCGAGCGCCAGATCGCCGAGCGCTGCCCGGCGGACGTCGACGGCTACCGCCGCTTCGTGCGCTACACCAGCGAGGTGTTCCAGGAGGGCTACGTGCGCCTCGCCCACGTGCCGTTCCTCGACTTCACGAGCATGGTGAAGGTCGCGCCGCAGCTCGTGCGGCTGCAGGCGTACCGCTCCGTCTACTCCATGGTGTCTCGTTTCATCAGCCATCCCCACCTGCGCGAGGCGTTCAGCTTCCACTCGCTGCTGGTCGGCGGCAACCCGTTCAGCACGTCGTCCATCTACACGCTGATCCACCACCTCGAGCGCGAGTGGGGTGTCTTCTTCCCGCTCGGCGGGACCGGCGCCCTGGTGCAGGCGCTGCTGAAGCTGTTCCGCGAGCTCGGGGGCGAGCTTCGGCTGGGCTGCGAGGTCGAGCAGATCGAGACCCGTGGCGGCCGCGTGACCGGCGTCGTGGCGTCCGACGGCTGGCGGGCGCCCTTCGACGCGGTGGCGAGCAACGCGGACGTGGTCCACACCTACGCCCGGCTGCTGCGCCGGGAGCCGCTGGCGGCAGGTCCGGCCCGGCGGCTGCCGCGGCTGCGCCACAGCATGTCGCTGTTCCTGATCTACTTCGGCGTCCGCCGCCGCCACCCGCAGCTCGCGCACCACAACGTGCTGTTCGGGCCGCGCTACCGCGAGCTGCTCGACGACATCTTCGAGCGCGGCACGCTCGCGGAGGACTTCTCGCTGTACCTGCACGCGCCGACGGTGACGGACCCGTCCCTCGCGCCCCCGGGCTGCGAGTCGTTCTACGTGCTGGCCCCGGTGCCGCACCTGGGCAAGGCGCCCCTCGACTGGGACGCGATCGGGCCGCGCTACGCCGACCGGATCCTCGACTACATGGAGAGCCGCTACATCCCGGGCCTGCGCAAGGACCTCGTCACGATGCGGATCTTCACCCCGGCGGACTTCCAGAGCGAGCTGAACGCGCACTTCGGCTCCGCGTTCTCGCTCGAGTCGGTGCTGACGCAGAGCGCGTGGTTCCGTGTGCACAACCGGGACGACCGGATCGGCGGGCTCTACTTCGTCGGCGCCGGCACCCACCCCGGCGCGGGGATCCCCGGGGTCGTGAACTCGGCCAAGGCGACAGCCGGCCTCTTGCTGCGCGACCTCGGGGTGGAGGGAGGCCACGGTGCGTGATCCGCTCGTCGAGCGCTGCCGCGCCATCATCCGGGACGGCTCGAAGAGCTTCGCGGTCGCCGCGCGGCTGTTCGACCCGTCGACACGCGAGGCAGCCTACCTGCTCTACGCCTGGTGCCGCCACTGCGACGACGCGATCGACGGCGAGACGCTCGGCTTCCGCGACGGCGGCTCCCCGGCGGACAAGGTCGCGCAGCGCGACCG
>JBGASI010000035.1:0-15296 GCA_044229815.1 Vicinamibacteria bacterium
CCCCGGGGAGAGAGTGGATCTCCTGCAGGCTCAGGATGTCCGTGGCGCGCTCGCGCAGGGCGCGGATCGCCTGCACGGTGGCGGCGGTGGCTGTCAGCGTCGTCACCACCAGCACGTTGTGCAGGGTCGCGCTCTTGCGGATCGCGCTGTCGTCGTAGAACGACTCGCCGCCCAGCGGCGTGTTGAAGACGATGCGGATGTCGCCGTTCTTGATGCGGTCGACCACGTTCGGCCGGCCCTCGTTGACCTTGTACACGAGCTCGGCCGGGACCCCGTTCGCGCACAGGTAGTCCGCGGTGCCGCGGGTCGCCAGGATCCGCAGGCCCATCTCGTGCAGCGCCTTCGCGTGCGGCAGCACGCCCGGCTTGTCGAAGTCGTTCACCGACACGAACACGCTGCCCGAGGTCGGGATGTGGAAGCCGGCGGCCTGCTGCGATTTGGCGAAGGCGATCCCGAAGTCGGTCGAGATCCCCATCACCTCGCCGGTCGACTTCATCTCAGGCCCGAGCAGGATGTCGGCGCCCGGGAACTTGAGGAACGGGAAGACCGACTCCTTGACGAAGATCCGGTTGACGGTCAGGTCCTGCGTGATCCCGAGCTCGGCCAGGCTGCGGCCGGCCATGATCCGGGCCGCGACCTTGGCGAGCGGCACGCCGGTCGCCTTGGAGACGAACGGCGTCGTGCGCGAGGCGCGCGGGTTCACCTCCAGCACGTACACCACGTCGTTCTTGATCGCGTACTGCACGTTCATCAGGCCGCGCACACCGAGCGCCAGGCCGAGCTCGCGCGTGTAGCGGCGGATCGTCGCGAGGTGCGGCTCGCTGATCTTGTAGGTCGGCAGCACCATGGCCGAGTCGCCGGAGTGGATGCCGGCCTCCTCGATGTGCTGCAGGATGCCGCCGATCACCACGCGCTCGCCGTCGCCGAGCGCGTCGACGTCCACCTCGAAGGCGTCCTCCAGGAAGCGGTCGATCAGGATCGGGTGCTCGGGCGAGGCCTTGACCGCCTCGCGCACGTACTCCTCGAGCCGGCCGCCGTCGTAGACGATGGCCATGGCCCGGCCGCCGAGCACGTAGGACGGGCGCACCAGCACCGGGTAGCCGATCCGCTCGGCCACCAGCTTCGCCTCCTCCAGCGAGGTGGCGGTGCCGCTCTCCGGCTGGCGGATGTCGAGCCGGTCGAGCAGCGCCTTGAAGCGCTTGCGGTCCTCGGCGATGTCGGTGGCGTCGGGGCTGGTGCCGAGGATCTTCACCCCGGCCTCGTGCAGCGGCACCGAGAGCCGCAGCGGCGTCTGGCCGCCGAACTGCACGACGACGCCCTCCGGACGCTCCTTCTCGATGATGTTCATCACGTCCTCGAAGGCGAGCGGCTCGAAGTAGAGCCGGTCGGAGGTGTCGTAGTCGGTCGACACCGTCTCGGGGTTGCAGTTGACCATGATGGTCTCCCAACCCTCCTCCTTGAACGCGAACGCGGCGTGGCAGCAGCAGTAGTCGAACTCGATCCCCTGGCCGATGCGGTTCGGCCCGCTGCCGAGGATCATCACCTTGCGCCGGTCGGTCGGCGCCGCCTCGCACTCGCTCTCGTAGGTCGAGTAGAGGTACGGCGTGAACGACTCGAACTCGGCCGAGCAGGTGTCGACGCGCTTGTAGACGGGCACGACCCCGGCGGCCTTGCGCGCGGCGCGCACCTCCCCCTCGGCGTGCGCCGTCAGCTGCGCGATGCGGGCGTCCGAGAAGCCGAAGCGCTTCACCTGCCGCAGCAGCGGGACGTCGCCGAGCAGGGCGGGCGTGATCCTCTTCTCCAGGTCCACGATCTGCTGGATCTGGTCGAGGAACCACGGGTCGATCCCGGTCATCCGGAAGATCTCCTCGTGGGCCCAGCCCAGGTCGAGCGCCCGCTTCACGTAGAAGATGCGGTCGGGGTCGGCGCGGAGCAGCTTCTCCTTGATCCGGGCGTCGTCGAGGTCCTTGCGGGCGAAGCCGGAGACGCCCGTCTCGAGGCCACGCAGGCCCTTCTGCAACGCCTCCTTGAAGGTGCGGCCGATCGCCATCACCTCGCCGACCGATTTCATCTGGGTGCCGAGCGCGGGGCTCGCGTCCTTGAACTTCTCGAAGGCCCAGCGCGGGATCTTGACCACCACGTAGTCGATCACCGGCTCGAACGAGGCCGGCGTCACGCGGGTGATGTCGTTCTGGATCTCGTCGAGGTGGTAGCCGATCGCGAGCAGCGCCGCGATCTTGGCGATCGGGAAGCCGGTCGCCTTGCTGGCGAGGGCCGAGGAGCGCGAGACGCGCGGGTTCATCTCGATCACGGTCATGCGACCGCTCTTCGGGTCGACCGCGAACTGGATGTTCGAGCCCCCGGTCTCGACGCCGACCTCGCGGATGATCGCGCGCGCGGCGTTGCGCATGACCTGGTACTCGCGGTCGGTCAGCGTCTGGGCCGGCGCCACCGTGACCGAGTCCCCCGTGTGGATGCCCATCGGGTCGAAGTTCTCGATGGTGCAGATCACGACGAAGTTGTCGGCCCGATCCCGCATCACCTCGAGCTCGTACTCCTTCCAGCCGAGCACCGACTCCTCGATCAGGACCTGGTGCACGGGCGAGAGGTCGATGCCGCGCTCGGCCAGGTCCTCGAACTCCTCGAGGTTGTAGGCGATGCCGCCGCCGGTGCCGCCGAGCGTGAAGGACGGGCGGATCACCGCCGGCAGGCCGGTCGTCTCGAGGACCTTGCGGGCCTCGTCGAGCGTGGTGGCGAAGCCGCTTCTCGGGACGTCGAGGCCGATCCGGGCCATGGCCTCCTTGAACAGCTGGCGGTCCTCCCCCACCTCGACCGCCCGGCGGCTCGCCCCGATCAGCCGCACGCCGAGCCGGTCGAGGACACCGCGCCGCGACAGCTCGACCGCGAGGTTGAGGGCGGTCTGGCCGCCGACCGTGGGCAGCAGCGCGTCCGGCCGCTCGCGCTCGAGGATCGCCTCGACCGCCTCGGGCGTCAGCGGCTCGATGTAGGTGCGGTCGGCGTACTCCGGGTCCGTCATGATCGTGGCCGGGTTCGAGTTGACCAGCGAGACGCGGATGCCCTCCTGCTTGAGCACCTTGATCGCCTGGGTGCCCGAGTAGTCGAACTCGCAGGCCTGGCCGATCACGATCGGCCCGGAGCCGATCACGAGAACGGAGCGGATCGAGGGGTCTTTGGGCATCGGGCGGGCCTCAGCCGCGGCGCGCGCGCATCAGGGAGACGAACTCCTCGAAGAGGTAGTGGCTGTCGTGCGGACCCGGGCTCGCCTCGGGGTGGTACTGCACCGAGAGGACCGGCCGGCCCCGCAGGCGGAAGCCCTCGACGGTCCCGTCGTTGAGGTTGTGGTGCGTCAGCACGAATTCAGGGTTCTCGAACAGCGACGGCTCGATGCAGAAGCCGTGGTTCTGCGAGGTGATCTCCACCTGCCCGGTCTCGAGGTTCTTCACCGGGTGGTTGGCGCCGCGGTGGCCGAACTTCAGCTTGAAGGTCCGGGCGCCGCAGGCGAGGCCGAGGATCTGGTGACCGAGGCAGATGCCGAAGGTGGGCAGCGTCTCGACGAAGACCTTCGCCGCCTCGATCGCGTAGCTGCAGGGCTCCGGGTCACCCGGCCCGTTCGAGAGGAAGATCCCGTCCGGCGCCAGGGCGAGCGCCTCGCGGGCGGGCGTCGTCGCGGGCACGACCGTCACGTCGCAGCCGGCCGCGGCCAGGTTGCGCAGGATGTTGTGCTTCATCCCGAAGTCGTACGCCACGACCCTGAAGCGCGGCTCGCCGGGCCGGAGCGCGGCGGCCTCGGAGCCGCGCAGCACCGGCAGCAGGTGGCCCGCGGCGGGCGCCGCCTCGGCCTGCGGGTCGAAGCGCCACGGCGCCTTGCAGGTGACCTCGCGCGCCAGGTCCAGGCCGACCATCGAGCGCGAGGCGCGGGCCTTCGCGACGAGAGCCGCGTGGTCCAACTCGAGCGCGGAGATCACCCCGCGCTTGGCGCCGTGGGTGCGCAGGTGGCGCGTCAGGGCGCGGGTGTCGATCTCGCTGATGCCGACGATCGCGTGCTGGTCGAGGTAGGCGCCGAGCGCACCCGAGGCGCGCCAGGACGAGACCACGGTCGAGGCCTCGCGCACCACGAACCCGGCCACCTGCGGGCGCGCCGACTCGACGTCCTCGCGGTTGACGCCGTAGTTGCCGATGTGGGGGTAGGTCATGGTGACGATCTGGCCGGCGTAGGAGGGATCGGTCAGCACCTCCTGGTAGCCGGCGAGCGCGGTGTTGAAGACCACCTCGCCCGTCACCTCGCCCGCGCGCCCGAACGACAGGCCCTCGAACACCGTCCCGTCCTCGAGGGCGAGGACGGCCCGCCGGCGCGTTCCTTCTTCCGACATTCGGGTGGTCATTTCGAGCCTTGAAGTTTACCCCGTCGGGCCGCGCGCGGCAGCCGGCCCCGCCTGCTCAGCGAATCGGCCCCATCCGGCCGAGCGGCCAGAAGCGGAACACCGCGCGCCCGTAGATGTAGCGCTCGGGGACCTCGCCCCAGCTCCTGCTGTCGTTGCTGCTGCGCCGGTGGTCGCCGAGCACGAAGTAGAAGCCCTTGGCGACCTCGAGCGGCGGGTGGTTGTCGGAGTCGCGGAAGGCGGCCGGAAGGTAGCTCTCGTCGGCGGCCACGCCGTTCACCATCACCCGGCCGCGGCGGATCTCGACGGTGTCGCCCGGCAACGCCACCACCCGCTTGATGAAGGAGACGGAGGGATCGCGCGGGTACCAGAACACCACCACGTCGCCGCGCTCGATCGGACGGAAGCGGTACACGAACTTGTTGACGACGATCCGCTCGCCGTCGACGAGCTGCGGCTCCATGCTCGTGCCCTGGACCCGGAACGCCTGGGCCACGAAGGTGATCAGGAAGAAGCAGAAGAGCACGGCGACCGAGAGGTCGTGCAGGAACTCCCAGACGGCCTTCCAGGCGCGGCCGGCCTCCGCGCGACGCGTGGCGGGCGCCTCGACGGGCACCTCGACGATCCCGGAGGCCGGGGGCTCCAAGGGGCTGGCGTCTCCGGCGTCCAGCGTCATCGCCTCGGGCCTCTCACGACGCGCGTTCCGGCCACGCGGTCGTGGAGGCCACCGCCGAAGGCGACCATCAGGAAGCCCACACCGAGGCTGGCGACGCCGAGCAGGTAGCCGAAGGCCCGCAGCGAGGCGCGGCCGATGCCGATCGGCGACGTCCCGTCCTCCGCCTCGACCCGCAGGTCGAGCAGCTCCTTGCCCGGCGTCGCGCCCTTCACCGTCCAGAAGTAGACGTGGTAGAGGGCGCCCAGCAGCAGCGCGAGCGGGACGAGCGTGACCGAGGCGAGCACGGGCCAGTACGAGACGTCCGCCGGCGAGCGCGGGGCCTCGCGCGCCCACCAGTACCAGCCGACCGGCGCCAGCATCACCGCCTGGCCCGAGAGGACGAAGACGCCGTCCACGAGCGCCGCCAGCAGCCGCGAGGAGGCAGACGCCGCCAGGCGCACCGACGGCGCGTCCTCCGCGCGGCGCTCGCGCTGGCGACGTTCCGGCGGTGAGAGCGGCTCGCGGGCGGGCGGCTGCTGGCGTGGCGGCGCCGACGGCCGGACGGCGGCCGCGGGCTGCGGGGCGGCGGCCGCCTGCGGGGCGGCGGCCATCGCCATGGAGCCCTGCGCGCGCGGCGCGGGCGCGGGCTCGAGGGCCGACGGCGGGAGCACCGGCACGGGCTGCGTGTCGCGGCGAGCGGACCCGGCGGGCTCTTCTACCCGCTCTCCGCCCGGCGCCAGGGTGGTGCCGCAGGCGCTGCAGAAGCGGGCCGGCAGCGCCACCGCGGTGCCGCAGGTCGGGCACACGGCCTTCGGCGGCCCGCTCGGCTGGGCCACCTGCGTCCCGCACTCGCGGCAGAACAGGTCGCCTCGCCGGTAGTCGGCCGCGCACTGGGGGCAGCGCAGCGGCGCCGACGACGGGTGCGCGACCACCTTGCCGCTGCCCATCTCCGGCGGCTCCTCGCGGAACAGCAGGCGCATGCTGCCGATCGCCACCAGGTCGCCGTCGCGCAGGCCGCGCTCGCTGACGCGGTCGCCGTTGACGACCGAGCCGTTGGCCGAGCTGCAGTCGCGCAGGAAGAACTGGCTGCCGCGGTGCTCGATCACCGCGTGGCGGCGCGAGACCATGGCGTCCGGCAGCACCAGGTCGTTCGAGGGGTCGCGGCCGACGGTGAGGATCATCGTCTGCGAGAGCAGGATCTCGCGACGGCTCGCCGAGGTCGGGTTGACGATCAGCTTCGCCACCGGACTCTAGCCACCGAGGAACGTCTGCCGGAAGGCCGTCAGCGACTTGACCGCGATGCCGTGCTTGGTGGCGGGCTGGAAGCGCCAGGTCCGGATCGCGTTCACCACCACGTCGTCCACCATCTTGCCGCCGGACTCGAGCACCTTCACGTCCTGGACCTCGCCCGTCTCGGTCACCTGGAACTGCACGGTCACCGAAACGCGCTCGCCCGAGCGCAGCCGGGGCGCGCGGTCGCGCGGGTACTCGGGGGAGTTGCCGCTGAGCTTGCGCGGCTTGACGTCGACCTCGGCCTCGGGATAGACGCGGGCGGCGTCCACGGCCGGCGGCGGCGTGGGCGTGGGCTTGGCGACGACGAGCGGCCGCAGCCGCACCTCGACCCGGCCCTTCTGGCCCGCCACGACGTCGAGCGAGCCCGTCCAGGGCTCGTGGCCCGCGAGCGTCAGCTCGAGCCGGCGAGCGCCCGGCTTGAGGCTGAGCGCGTTCAGCGGCGTGGTGCGGCCGGTCGGACGGCCGTCGACGGCGACGGTCGCGCCGGGCGGCGTCGACACGATGTCGGCCGCGCCGGTGACCGGCGCGGAACGCGAAAGCGTCGCCTTCAACTGGGCCGCCGGGGTCTCGGGTGCCAGTGAGACGCGCTGGGTCTGCGCCTCGTAGCCCCGCTGCTCGACGCGCACCTCGTAGTCGCCGAGAGGCAGCTCGCCGAGGTCGAGCGGGGTGCGGCCACGCGCCTCGCCGTTGAGCTTGACGACCGCGCCGGCGGGCTCGCTCTCGACGTGCAGCGATCCGAGCACGGCCTGCGGTGTCGGCGTCGGGGTCGCGGCCACGGACGGGCCGCTCTCCGGAGCCGCGGTCGGCGCGAGCGAAGCCTCCGGAGCCGGGACGCCGGAGGGCGCACGGTGCAGCAGCAGCCAGCCCAGGAGCCCCGCGACCGCGAGGAGCAGGACCGCGGCGACGCCGAGCACCAGGGCCACGGGCAGGCCGGGCCGCGCGCGGGCCGGCTCGCTCGCCGGCAGCGCGCCGGAGGCGGTCGCCGCGACGGCCTCGCGCAGGGTGTCCCCGGTCACGAAGGCCGGGCGCTCCGCCGTCGCGGGCAACGGCGGCGGCGACGTGGGCGACTCGGGCAGCACGGGCAGCTGGACGGTGGCGGGGACGAGGTCCTCGAGCGCCGACGGCGCCGCCATCCTCAACGTCGCGGGCTCGCCGGCGTCCACGGCCTTCATCACGACCGTGGCCTCGCCCTCGTCCGCCTGGACGGCGGGCGCGTGCAGCACCGTCTCGATCTCGTGCTCGACCGCCGCGGGCCGAGGCACCGGCGCCGGCACGGGGCCCGCGGGCACGGACGGTGCGTGGAGCGCGGGCATGGCCATCGTCACCGTGCGCTCCTCGTCGGCCGCCGCCGCCGGCGAGGCGAGGCTGATCGTCTCCTCGCCGAGGCCCGTGAACCAGGAGCCGAGGCAGTACTCGAGATCGCGCACGAAGGCGCTCGCCGTCTGGTAGCGGTTCGCCGGCTTCTTCGCCAGGACCTTGTGGAAGACCTCGCGCCACTTCTGCGGGACGAGGCCGTTCGCCTCGAGGTCGGCGGGCTCGACCGGCTCGACGTGCACGAGCTTGTAGAGGATCGAGGTCACGTTCGCGCCCGGGAACGGCTGCTGGCCCGAGAGCATCTCGAACGCGCAGACGCCGAGCGAGAAGATGTCGCTGCGGCCGTCGAGCTTCTCGCCCATGGCCTGCTCGGGCGACATGTAGGAAGGCGTGCCGAGCAGCGCGCCCGCGTGCGTGATCTCCGCGTCGGCGAGCTTCGCGATCCCGAAGTCGGTGACCTTGACCTTCTCGTTGTCGAACAGCATCAGGTTCGAGGGCTTGATGTCGCGGTGGACGACGCCCCGCGAGTGCGCGTAGTCGAGCGCCGCTGCGACCTGGCTCACCAGCCCGATCACCTTCTCCGGCTTGAAGCGGGTGCCCTGCTCGATCACCGCGGCGATCGTCTTGCCGTCGATGAACTCCATCGCGAGGAACGGGATGCCGCCCTCCTCGCCGATGTCGAACAGCGTGACGATCCCGGGGTGGGAGAGCGTCCCGGAGATGCGGGCCTCCTGGTAGAAGCGCTCGATGAAGGCTTTGTGCTGCGGGCTCCCCTTCGGGACGTCGAGCCGGATGGTCTTGATCGCGAGCGTCCGCTTGATCATCGGGTCGAAGGCCTTGTACACAGCACCCATCGCCCCGAAGCCGAGCGGACCGGTGATCTGGAACCGGCCGATCGTCGAGGGAACCTGGTCGCCCTTTGGGGTCGTCTGGTCGCTCATCCCCGTTACAAAGCCCCCGCTTGGCTCCGGGCCGAGATGGACCCCGAGCCTTCGGACTCTAGCACTCGATTTCGGCCTCTGTCAATCGCCCGCATCGCCCAAGTCACAGCATGGTAACGGGTTGCGCTGTGCTATCCTGCGGTTCTGCATGCCTCAGAGCACGGTGGAGACGCTGGCGTTCGACACGCTCGGCCAGCCGCTGAGCCCGCTGTTCCTCGACTACCTCGCCGGGCGCGAGGGCGCGGTCCCGTTCTTCGGAGCGGACGGGCACGGCCTCGACGCCATCGCCCGGGCGGCGGAGCGAACGGCCGCCTTCGAGCGGCCGCGCGCCGCGGTCGCGGCGGCGCTCGTGCGTCAGCAGGAAGCGCGCCGGGCGCCGCTCGCGGCGGCGCGGGCACGCAGCCTGGCTGAGCCTGACGCCGTCGCCGTCGTGACCGGCCAGCAGGCCGGGGTCTTCGGCGGACCGCAGTTCGTGCTGCTCAAGGCGATCGCGACGCTCGAGGTGGCGCGGGCGCTCGAGGCGCGGCGCGCCCGGCCGGTCGTCCCGGTCTTCTGGGTCGCCGCGGACGACCACGACTTCGCCGAGGTGCGGTCGGTCGCGCTGATCGACGCGGGCGCGACGCTGCGAACGCTGCGCTACGACCCCCGGCAGGAGCCCGTCGGCGTCCCCGCGTCGGGGATCGTGCTCGACGACCGGATCGTGTCGCTGGTGGACGAGCTCGCTCGCGTGCTGCCCGCGAGCCTCGGCCGCGACGAGCTGCTGGAGGCGATCGCGGCGACCTACGTGGCGGGAGAGACGCTCTCCGGCGCCTTCGCGCGCTTCATCTCGCGGCTGCTGCCCGAGATCGTCGTGCTCGACCCCGCCGACCCGGCGCTGAAGGCGCTCGGCGTCCCGGTGCTGTCCCGCGAGATCGCCGAGTCCTCTCCGTCCTCCCGGCTGGCGATCGAGTCGGGCGAGGCGCTCCTCGCGGCCGGCTACCACCAGCAGGTCCCGGTGCGGCCGGGGTTCCTGAACCTCTTCACCGTGGTCGACGGCCAGCGCCGCGCGCTGGCGATCGCGGACGGGTCCGTCGAGGTGCGCGGCACGCGCGAGCGGATGCCGGTCGCCGAGGCGCTGCGGCGGCTCGAGGCTGCGCCGGGCGCGTGGAGCCCGAATGCCCTGCTGCGCCCCCTGGTCCAGGACTTTCTGCTCCCCACGGCCGCCTACGTGGGCGGTCCCGCCGAGGTGGCCTACCACGCGCAGATCGCAGGCTCGTACGCGCACTTCGGGATCCCGCGCCCGGTGATCCTGCCACGCCCGAGCGCCACTCTCGTGGACCCGCCTCAGGCCCGCGCCCTCGACGCCGAGGGGCTGCGCCTCGCCGACCTCGCCGGCAACCCCGACGCGCTGCTCGCGCGCTGGGCCCGCGAGGACTACCCGGACGTCGAGGCCGCCTTCGCGAGCTCGCGCCAGGCGATCGAGCGCGAGCTGGGCGTCGTCGAGCACGCGCTCGGCGCGCTCGATCCCACCCTGCGCGCTGCGGCGGCCGCGGCCCGGGGGCGCGCCCTGCACCAGGTCGAGGGCCTGCACGAGAAGTCGCTGCGCGCCCTCAAGAAGCGCGACCAGGGGCGGGCCGAGCGGCTGCGCCGCACGCGCGACGCTCTGTTCCCCGGCGGCTCGCTGCAGGAGCGCGGCGTCGGGCTCGTCTCGCCGCTCGCCCGGCACGGCCTGGGGCTCGTCGACGCGCTGCGCCAGCGGCTGGACGTGTTCGCGCGGGGCCACCAGGTGGTGCGCCTGTGAGGATCGGCATCGTCTGCTACCCCACCGTGGGCGGGTCCGGCGCGGTCGCCGCCGAGCTCGGCAAGCAGCTCGCGCGCCGCGGCCACGACATCCACGTCATCTCGTACCGCCTGCCGTTCCGGCTGGGCGACTTCCAGCACAACATCTGCTTCCACGAGGTGGACGTCTCCTCCTACCCGCTGTTCGAGTTCCCGCCGCACGACCTCGCGCTGGCCGTGAAGATGGCCGAGGCCACCCGCGAGCACGGGCTCGAGCTGTTCCACGTGCATTACGCGATCCCGCACGCGATCGCCGGCTTCCTGGCCCAGCAGATGCTCGGGCCGGGCGCGCCGCGCATGGTGACGACGCTGCACGGAACCGACATCACGATCGTGGGACAGGACCGCTCGTTCTTCGAGATCACCCGCTTCGGGATCGAGCGCTCGGACGCGGTGACCGCGGTCTCCGAGTTCCTGCGGCGGATGACCCTGGAGGAGTTCCAGGTCGCCGGCCGCATCGACGTGATCCCGAACTTCGTGGACCTCGACCAGTACCCGCCCGGCCGCTCCGACCGCACCGGTTTCGCGACGCCGGGCCAGAAGGTGCTGCTGCACGTCTCGAACTTCCGCCCGGTGAAGCGGGTGCTCGACGTGGTCCGCATCTTCGAGCGCGTGGTGCGCGAGGTCGACTCCGTGCTGCTGATGGTCGGCGAGGGCCCGGAGCGCTCGTCGGCGCAGGCCCTCGCGCGCCGGCTGGGGCTCGGCGACCGCCTGCGCTTCCTCGGCACGCAGCACGCGATCGAGGAGATCGTCGGACTGGCGGACGTGTTCCTGCTCCCGTCCGAGCTCGAGTCGTTCGGGCTGTCCGCGCTCGAGGCGATGGCGCGCGGGGTGCCGGTCGTCGGCTCCGACGCGGGAGGCCTGCCGGAGGTCGTGCGCCACGGCGAGAGCGGCTACCTGCTGCCCGTGGGCGACGTCGACGGCATGGCCGCGCGCACGATCGAGATCCTGCGTGACGACGAGCACCGCCGGGAGATGGGCGAGGCCGCGCGCCACCGGGTCGCTTCGCTGTTCGACGCGGAGCGGGTGGTCGGCCAGTACGAGGCCGTCTACGCCCGCGTGCTCGGGCGCTGAGGAGTCCATGGAGGCCTTCGACCTCGCGGCCGTCTGCGCGCACCCCGACGACGCGGAACTGGTGATGGGCGGGACGATCGCCCGCGAGACCGCGCGCGGCCGGCGGGTGTGCCTGCTCGACCTGACACGAGGCGAGTGCGGCAGCCGCGGCACGCCCGAGACCCGCGCCGCCGAGGCCCTGGAGGCCGCACGCATCCTGGGCGCCGCGCACCGCGAGTCGCTCGGGCTGCCCGACGCGCGCCTCGCCGACCTGCCCGAGCAGAGGGACGTGCTGGTGGAGGCGCTGCGCCGCCTGCGCCCGCGCGTGGTGCTGCTGCAGCACTGGGAGCAGCGGCACCCCGACCACGCCGCGGCCAGCCGCATCGTCTACGGGGCCTCCTTCCTGGCGGGCCTGCGCAACTACCGGCCCGACCTGGGCCCGGCGTTCCGGCCGGCGAAGCTCGTCTACGCCGTGACGATGACGGAGGCGAACGACCTGGTGCCGGGCTTCGTGGTCGACGTGACGGGGGTGTGGGAGACGAAGCTGCGCGCGATCGCGGCCTTCGCCAGCCAGTTCACGCCGGCGCCGGGCGAGACGGGCCCGCTGCCGCTCGACCGCTTCCGGGAGGCCGTGGAGCTCTCCGGCCGACGGCACGGCCAGCGCATCGGCGTCCGCTACGGCGAGGGCTTCGTCACGCGCGAGCCCCTGGCGGTCGACGACGTCGGCGCGCTCGGCGGCGCGTCGCTCTAGGCGGCGCCGGGCGGGCCGGGAGGGCCCGGCGCGCGGACCAGGATCGCGCGCGCGACGCGCGTCTCGACCGCGATCGTGGTCTGCCCCGCCTCGATCACGTGCGTGGGCGTGCGCTGCACCACGTGGATCGCGACCCCGGGCGCGAGGCCCTGCGCGGTGAGGCGCGCCAGCAGGCCGGCGTCCCCCTCGAGGCGCTCGATCACGGCCGTCGCCCCGGCGGGCAGCTCGGCCAGGCTCGCGGCCGGCTGGCTCGCGCGGGGCCGGAACAGCCGGCGCACGAGCCGCGCGGCGACGCTGCGCTCCTCGTCGGGCATCGTGTAGCCGCAGCGCGGACAGTGACGCGTGGCGCAGCTGCCGAAGGCGACGGGGCAGCCCTTCTCGCGGCAGGTCTCGCCGCCCGGCGCGTAGGCGAGGCCGCACAACGGGCAGCGGACCTGGGGCGCGGCGGGCGGATCCTGGAGCAGCGGGCTGGCCATGGTCGTCTCAGTATCCCAGCGCGCGCATCAGCACGCGAACGACCCCGCCGGCCGCGAAGGCCAGGGGGAAGATGAGACCCGCCATCGCGGCGGCCGTCCGCCAGCCGCGCTCCTTCGCGATCATGAACACGTTCGCGATGCAGGGGATGAAGAGGGTGATCGTCACCATCGACACCACCAGCTGCCCGGTGGAGAGCGCGCCGTCGCGCGACATGTCGAACAGCCGGGTGGCGGCGAAGTCGCGGCGCAGGAAGCCGATCAGGAACGCGGCGGAGGCCTCGCGTGGCAGGCCCAGCACGCCGGTCACCAGCGGCTCGCCCGCGCGGATCACCGCGCCGAGCAGCTGCAGGCGGTCCAGCAGGAACAGCACGAGCGTGCCGACCAGGAACAGCGGCAGCGCCTCCTTCAGGTACCACTCGACCCGCGCCGCCGTCTTCGACAGCACGTTCGACAGCTGCGGCAGCCGCATCGGCGGCAGCTCGACCACGAAGTCCCCGCGCTCGCCCGGGATCAGCCTGGCGGCCAGCCAGCCGACCGCGATCATCACGAACGCGACCGAGGCGGCCCAGACCGCGGCCGCCTGCACGGGCACCACGGCCAGCATCGCCAGGATCACGCCGAGCTGGGCCGAGCACGGCACGCCGAGCGCCAGCAGCAGCGTCGCCAGCACGCGCTCCTTCTTCGTGGAAAGGATGCGCGTGGTGAGCGTCGCCATCGTGTCGCAGCCGAGCCCGAGCACCATCGGCAGAACGGCCTTGCCGTTGAGGCCCATCAGCCGGAAGACGCGGTCGCTCATCACCGCGAGCCGGGGCAGGTAGCCCGAGTCCTCGAGCAGCGCGAAGGCGGTGAAGAAGGTGAGCACGATCGGCAGCACGATCGCCAGGCCGTAGGACAGGCCCATCGTGATCAGCCCGTACTCGCCCACGAACAGGTCGCGCACGACGGGCCAGGGCACGAAGGAGAACGCGGCGACGGACCACGGGGTCAGGAAGCCGTGGAAGAAGCCCTTCTCGAGCAGGTTCACGAGCGTGCCGGCGCCGAAGACGCCGACGAACTCGTAGAGCACGTAGAGCACGGCGGCCAGCAGCGGCCAGCCCCAGACGGGGTGGATGGCGAGCCGCCCGAGCCGGCGCGAGACGAGCGCGCCCTTGGTCTCGCCCTCGCTGGCGTAGCGGCGGGCGATGGTGTCGGCGTGCCCGAGCAGCGCCTCGTGATAGCGCGAGAGCAGCGCCGGGGTCGCCTCGGGCAGCGCCTCGTCCCCGGTCAGCAGGGCGAGGGCCGGAGCGGCGAGGTCGGCGGGCAGGTCCAGCCGGTAGCGCGGCGGCCGCGCCTGCGCGAGCGCGCTCGTGACGCCGGCGAGGCCCTCGCTGCGGGTGGCCACGGTCGCGCGCACGGGAATGCCGAGCGCGGCCTCGAGCCCGCGCAGGTCGACGCGGATCCCGCGCGCCTCGGCCTCGTCCTGCATGTTGAGCACGAGCACGCTGGGCACCTGCAGCTGGCCGAGCTGCAGCGTCAGCAGCAGGGCCCGCCGCAGGTTCTTGGCGTCGGCCACCTGCACGACGACCGCGCCCGGCTCGCCGCGCACCGAGCGGACGAGCTGCCAGGTGACCCGCTCGTCCTCGCTCAGCGGCAGCAGCGAGTTGAGCCCGGGCGAGTCGACGATCTCGGCGTCGCCGCCGGCGAGGCGCCCGCGGTAGACCTCGACCGTGGTGCCCGGGTAGTTCGAGACGGTCGCGCGCAGGCCCGTCAGCGCGTTGAACAGCGCGCTCTTGCCCACGTTGGGGTTGCCGAGGAGCACGACTCGGTGCAGCGCGGCGGGAGGCCGCTCCCGCGCGGCGCCCTCCTCAGCCTGCGTCCCGATCGTCAGCACGTCGCTGCCCATGTTGAAACTCGTTTTCAACTTTCATCTAGAGTGTAGCCCATGTGAGCGAGGCCCACAAGCGCCCGGCCAGCGGCGCGCCCCCCGCCTCAGGCGGCGGCGGAGCGCGCCCGGCCCGGGACGAACGCCGTGATCAGCAGGCCCACGACGAACACGGTGACGGCGCCGACCACGTTGTACCAGAGGAAGGCGACGCTCGTGAGCCGCGACACCAGGAAGACCGCGGCCATCCCGGCGAACAGGCCGTAGAACGCCCCGCGCGCGCCGGCGCGCGGCGTCAGCACCGCGAGGCCGAACACGCCGAGGATCGAGCCGTAGAAGTAGGAGCCGAAGCGGTTCACGACCTCGATCGCGGAGCCGAGCTGCCCCGCCTGCAGCGCCACGCCGCAGGCGAACAGCCCCCAGAACGCGGTGAACAGCCGCGACACGAGCAG
The DNA here is from genome assembly GCA_044229815.1 of Vicinamibacteria bacterium. Lineage (GTDB taxonomy): Bacteria > Acidobacteriota > Vicinamibacteria > Fen-336 > Fen-336 > DATBSL01. The sequence continues at coordinate 15,015 of JBGASI010000035.1, forward strand.
GTCGTGGGCGCCGGAGCCGCCGACGCGGACGAAGCGCTTGTAGAAGTCCACCATGCTCGCGGTCGCGAGCGAGTTGAGCTCGCCGGCCAGGGCCGACATCGCCGCCGCGAAGATCACGGCCAGGATCAGCCCGGCCAGGCCGCCGCGCAGGCGCGAGACGATGTAGCTCGGGAAGATGTAGTTGACGTCGTTCACGGGCTTGCCGGTGACCTCGGCCGCGAGCTGGCGCGCGGCGACGGCCGCCGCCTCGACGCGGCCCTGCGCGGCGACGTAGGCGGCCCG
>JBGASI010000036.1:0-15188 GCA_044229815.1 Vicinamibacteria bacterium
CTCGGCGAAGGCCGCCAGCAGCTCGGTCTCGCCGATCGTGTTGTACAGCGGCGCGATCAGCGGCTGCACCAGCGAGACGGTGCCGTCCATCGCGCGCATGTCGCCCCAGCTCTCGAGGGCGTGCGAGGCCGGCAGGTGCCAGTGGCAGCGCTCGGCCGTCTCGTCGAGGTAGAGGCCGTGGTGGATGCGCAGCGGCACCTTGTCGAGCGCCGCCGCGAACCCGAGGTCGCCCGGGGCCGTGTAGACCGGGTTCGAGCCGAGGATCACCAGCGCCTCGACACGGCCCGCCGCCATCTCGGCGACGAGGCCGGCCAGGGCGGCCGCCTCGCCGCCCGGCGCTGACGTCTCGGCGGGCGCCGTGTAGGTCACGGTGGTGCCGACCGCGCCGAGCGCCTCGTTGATGGCGTGCGCGAGCGCGTGCACGGCGGGCGGCTGCGACTCGCCGACGATCACGAGCGCCCGAGCCCCCGAGCGCTTGAGGTCGGCCGCGAGCGGGGCGACCCAGGCGTGGGCCACGCCGCCCTCGGCCGCGACGCCGACGGCGGCGCCGAGCGCACGCGCGAAGCCCTCGATCGCCGAGCTGCGCAGCGGCAGACAGTGGTCGGCGCTCGCGCCGGTGGAGCTCGGCGCGCCCTCGACCACGTACAGACGGTTCATCTGCGGCGCCTCGGCGCTCGGCTTGCGCCGCGCCCCGAACTCGCGCAGCAGGCGCAGGCTCGCCGGGTGGCCGGAGACGAAGTCGGCCTCCAGGCTCAGCACGACGTCGGCCTGGTCGAAGTGGTAGTGCGGCTCGACGGGCTCGCCGAACGCCAGCACGGCGCCGGCCCGCGCGTTGTCGCGCGAGACCGGCTCCCAGCTGACCCAGCGCGCCTGCGGCAGGGCGGTCAGCAGGCCCTGCAGCTGCGAGGCGAGCGTCGGCGAGGTGATGCGCCCGGTGAGGAAGCGCAGGCCCGCTCCCTGCTTCGGCTGCAGCCGGGCCAGCAGGTCGCGCAGCGCGGCGCGGAAGTCGCCCCAGGTGCGGTCCTGGCCGTCGAAGAGGACCGTCTTCGAGCGGTCGGGGTCGTACAGCTCGAGCACGTGCGCCTGGCCCCAGACGTCGGTCGCGCCGAGGCTGGTCGGGTGGTCGGGGTTGCCCTCGACCTTGGTCGGCCGGCCCTCGTGGCTCTCGACCAGGATCCCGCGCGCGTAGCCGTCCGGCCCGCAGGCCGAGGCGAAGAACAGCGGGCGCCCGGGCACGAGGCCCTCGGGCTGCCGCACGTAGGGCAGGATCCGCTCCTCGGGCTGCTTGGTGCAGGCGGTGAGGCCGGCGAGCGCGAGCGAGGCGCCCATCAGCGTCAGGAACTCGCGGCGGCCCTTGGGGTCCTCGAACGTCGAGGCCTGCTCCGGGAACTCCCGGTGCAGGAACTCGAGGAAGGCGGGCGTGTCGGCGAGCTCGTCGAGGCTCTTCCAGAAGCGGCGGCGCGGGGCCTGGCCGAAGGCCTGGCGGCGCACGCCCTCGAACGAGACGGGCACGGCGGGGACGTGTTCCTGGCTCATCGGTGGCAGGTGGAGCAGCTGGTCTGGGTCTGGACCTTGTATTCCGCCACGAGCCGCTGGCCCAGCGCGAGCTGGTTGGCGGGCGGGCGGTAGGAGAGGCTGTAGACCTCGCTCTTGGGGCGCAGGTACTTCTCGGGCTGCCGGTGGCAGTCGAGGCACCACTCCATGAGGAGCGAGTTCTCCTGCCAGACGTAGGCCATCTTGTCGACGGGGCCGTGGCAGGTGGTGCAGCCGACGCCCTTGTTCACGTGGGCGCTGTGGTTGAAGTAGACGAAGTCGGGCAGGTCGTGCACCTTCACCCACGGGATCGAGGTGTTCGTACGCCAGCTCGCGCGCACCGGCTCGAGCGTCGGGCTCTGGTTGAAGATCTGCGAGTGGCAGTTCATGCACGTCTTCGTCGGCGGGATGCCCGCGGTCGCCGACTTGTCGACGGCCGTGTGGCAGTAGCGGCAGTCGATGCCCATGCCGGCCGCGTGGTGCAGGTGGTAGAACGGCACGGGCTGCTCGCGCGCCTCGCGCTGGCGGGTCACCATCGAGGAGCGCGGGAAGAGGACCATCACGCCCGTCGCGACGAGGCCGGCGAGCAGGACGAGCAGGACGATGCTCGCCTTGGCCACCTGGTTCGCGACCTTGGGGAAAAGCTGGGCCATGTGAGCTACGCCGCAGAAGGACCGGCTGTCCTTGGTCTCAAGTTCTTTCTCTTCTATCGTTTGGGAATTCTGACGGCCATCCGGGCGCAGCGGTCGCGGATAGTGCAGAGAGACTAGTACACCCGAGCAGATGCGTCAAATGGTCGCGGCGCCTGCCTAGGTACCGAACAGCCTATCGCCGAAGTCACCGAGCCCCGGCAGGATGTACTTGTGGTCGTTGAGCTCGCGGTCGAGCGCCGCGGTGAAGACCTCGGTGCCCGGCGCCGCCTGCTCGAGGTGGCGCACGCCCTCGGGCGCCGCGACCACGCACAGCAGGCGGACCTTGCGCGCGCCGAGGCCGTGCAGGCCGTCGATCGCCAGCGCGGCCGAGCCGCCGGTCGCGAGCATCGGGTCGAGCAGGTAGACGTAGGCGTCGGCGAGGTCCTTCGGCACCTTCTCGTAGTAGCGCCGGGCGACGGCCGTCTGCTCGTTGCGCTCGAGGCCGAAGTAGCCGACCTGGGCCCCCGGCACGAGCTGGAGAAAGGCGTCGAGCATGCCGAGGCCGGCGCGCAGGACGGGGACGGCGACGACCCGGCTCGCGAGGACTCGAGCCGTCACGGTCTCGAGCGGGGTCTCGACCGGGACCTCGCGGGTGGGCAGGTCGCGCGTGGCCTCGGCGGCCACGAGCAGGCTGGCGCGCTGGGCCAGGCGCCGGAACTCGACCGAGGGGGTGCGCCGGTCGCGCAGCGCCGCGAGCACGTCGTCGACGAGCGGGTGGGAGACCACGTGGAGAGCCATGGCGCCGCGGAAGATGGTACACCCGCGCGGGTGCTATAATTCGCGGCTCGAGAAAACGATGCGCCTCTCCGCCGACGAAATCCAGTTCATCTCGCGCAAGATCGTCAAGACCCTGGTGGCGGCGGAACGCCTCGAGGTCGACGACGCGTCTCGCGTGATCGAGGCCATCTCCCGGGTCATCGTCGACGAGCTGATGGTCGAAGACCGGCTCAACGAGGAGGCCCGCGAGGTGCTCGCGCAGCACATGACCCACATGGAGCGCTCGGACATCGCCTACTCGGAGATGTTCAAGAAGGTGAAGCGCGAGCTGGCGAAGAAGAAGGGGATCGTGCTGTGAAGCTCTCGCGCGAGAAGGTGCTCCACATGTCCCACCAGATCCTCGCCTACCTCGACAGGGACGACGGGGTCGAGTACTTCGACGAGCCGCAGGAGATCCGCCAGACAATCGTCAAGATCATCATGGACGAGATGAAGAACGACGAGCTGATCGACGCGCTCGTGCGCCGCAAGCTCGAGACCCAGAAGCGCGTCGTCGAGGGCTCGGACGAGTGGGACGTGCTCTACCGCAAGTACTACGAGGAAGAGGTCGCCCGGCACCGCAAGGTGATGCCGTAGCCGACCCGGCCGCGCCCTCCCGGGCCGGGCGGATATTGCGCTGCCTGCCGTAGGGACCCTAGAATCCTGCATGCGCAAGGCACTGCGGCTTACCGCGCTCCTCCCGCTGGCAGCGGCGCTCGTCCTGGCGCTGCCCGGCTGCCAGAGCGAGAGCGAGCGTCCCCCGATCGTCGTGATCACACCCCAGCCGGTGCGGGGCGTGATCGCCCAGACCTCCTTCTCCGGGTTCCAGAGCGACGTCTGGGTGTCGATCGAGGTGTTCGTCTCGCAGCGCGGGGTCCTCGACGTCACGGTCGACTGGACCTCGTCCGACGCGTGGATCTACGTCTACCTCGGCCAGACCTCCTGCGACTACCCGCGGCTCGCCAGCCGCAACTGCCCGTTCATGATCTCCTCGGAGACGAAGACGCCGAAGCCGCGCGTGCTGACCACCGGCACCATCGAGCCCGGCAAGTACTACCTGGTGCTCTACAACGTGCCGCGCGACGTCGCGACGGGCATCGGCAGCGACGCCACCGAGTCGGTGGCGATCCAGCTCGGGCTGACCGTGACGGCCTCCGGCCAGCGCACGAGCGACGTCGTGCACCTCGGGACGCCGCAGGTCGTGCAGTTGCCGCGACCGTAGGACCGCTGGACGCTAGGAGGAGACGATGATGCTCGCCGCGCTGCTGCTGTCGGCCGTCCTCGCACCCCAGGCCGCACCCGCGACACCCGCGGAGCAGGCGCCCGCGGCCCCGGCCATGGCCGTCACCCCGGCGCCGGCGGCCCCGGCCGCCGCCTCGGGAGCCGCGGAGCCCGCCCTGGCGGCGGGCATCGCGGCGTTTCGCAAGAAGCGCTTCGCCGCCGCGCGCGACGCGTTCGAGAAGGCCGTGGCCGCCGACCCGCAGAGCGCCGCCGCCGCCTACTACCTCGGCTACGCCTACTACAAGCTCGGCGAGCCCTCGCGCCGCATGGACGCGAACAAGCAGAAGTCCCGCGAGCTCTTCGCCAAGGCCTTCGGCCTCGACCCGGCCTTCCGCCCCAGCTGGGGACGCTAGCGCAGCAGGCGCTGCACGAAGCTCATCTTGCTGATGTCCGAGTAGAGCACGAGGCCGATCAGCAGGAAGATCGCGGCCGCGCCGGCGTTCATGATCCAGCCCTTCACCGTCGGGCTCAGGTCGCGTCGCGCCACGCCCTCGACGGCCAGGATCGCGAGGTGCCCGCCGTCGAGCGGGACCAGCGGGAACAGGTTCAGGATCCCGACCTGCAGGCTGATCACGGCTACCAGGAACAGCAGCGAGCCCGCGCCGACGCGCGCGGCGTCGCCCGAGGCCTGCGCGATGCCGAGCGGGCCCATCATCGTCTTCGGTGAGATGCGCCTCGTCAGCAGGCGGCCGACCACGTCGAAGGTGAGCTTCACCTGCTTCCACGTCCAGGCGAGCGCCTCGCGCGCCGCGGCGGGTGGCGCGAACTTCTTGAAGATGAACCAGGGTCCGAGCCCGACCTTGTAGCCCTGCCCCGAGTCGCGGGGCGTCACCTGGATCTCGCTCACCTGGCCGTTGCGCCAGACCCGGAACGAGAGCGTTCGCCCGCCGGACGAGCCGACGATCGGCAGGATGTCCTGGAACTCCGCGAGCGGCTGGCCGTCGATCGCCAGGATCGCGTCCTCCGGCTTGAAGCCGGCGGCCTCGGCGGGCTGGCCGGGCAGCACCTGGCCCACGCGCACCAGCGGGTGCACGCCGATGCTGCCGATCCGGTGCACGGTCTGGGTCTCGGAGCGCACGGCGGCCTCGCGCTCGTCAGCCCCGCGCCGCAGGCGCAGCTTCAGCTCCTGCTCGGGTCGCAGCACGATCTGGTAGGAGGCGTCCTCCCAGGTCGGGACCGGGCGGCCGTCGATCGCGACGATCTCGTCCCCGGGGGCGATCCCGGCGCGCGCGGCCGGCGAGCCCGGGTCGATGGCGCCCACGACGGGACGATCGTACTGGCTGCCGTCGACCATCACGCCCACGACGTTGAAACCGGTCACGAGCGTGATCGTGAGCACCGCGTTCATCGCGGGCCCCGCCAGGTAGACGAGGAAGCGCTGCCAGCGGGGCCGCGAGACGAAGTCACGGCCGTCGCCGCGCGCGCTCGTGTCCTCGCTCAGGCCGTCGCCGGGCTCCCCCTCGAGCTTCACGTAGCCGCCGAGCGGGATCGCCGACAGCCGGCAGTCGGTATCGCCCCACTGGAAGCCCGCCAGGCGCTTGCCGAAGCCGAAGGAGAAGACGAAGACGCGCATCCCGAAGGCCTTGGCGGTGATCAGGTGGCCGAACTCGTGCACGAAGATGATGATGCCGAGCACGAACACGAACGCGAGGGCGGATGTGATGAAGCCCATGTCCTCTTCCGAGCGGAGCTACGGGGAAACGCGCGCCGGCTGGCGGCGAGCGAGCGAGTTCCGGGCCAGCTCCCGGGCCCGGCGGTCCGCTTCGAGCACGTCCTCGAGCGCCACGGCGGCTGTGGGCGGCTCCGCGTCGAGCACGTCCTCGATCGTCGCGGGGATGCCGTCGAAGGACGTGCGGCCGTCGAGGAAGGCGGCCACCGCCTCCTCGTTCGCGGCGTTGAGCGACGCGGCGGCCGTGCCGCCCTGCTCGAGCGCCCGGTAGGCGAGGCCGAGGCAGGGAAACTTCGCGCGGTCGGGCGGCGCGAACTCGAGCTGCATCAGCTTCGAGAAGTCGAGCCCGGGGATCGCGGCCGGCCAGCGCTCCGGGTAGCTCAGCGCGTACTGGATCGGCATGCGCATGTCCGTGACGCCGAGCTGGGCGAGCACGGTGTCGTCCACGAGCTCCACCAGCGAGTGCACGACGGACTGCGGGTGCACGATCACGTCGATCTTGTCCGCCGGCACGCCGAACAGCCAGCGCGCCTCGATCACCTCGAGGCCCTTGTTCATCAGGGTGGCCGAGTCGATCGTGATCTTCGGCCCCATCCGCCAGGTCGGGTGCGCGAGCGCCTCCTCGCGCGTGATGAGCGGGAAGCTCTCGCGCGGCCGGTTGCGGAACGGGCCGCCCGAGGCCGTCAGCAGCAGCCGGCTCACCTCCTCGACCCGCCGGCCGTCGAGGCACTCGTGCAGCGCGCAGTGCTCGCTGTCGATCGGCAGCAGGCGCGCGCCGGTCTCCCGGGCGCGGGCGAGCATCAGCTCGCCCGCCATCACGAGCGTCTCCTTGTTGGCGAGCGCCACGTCCTTGCCGGCCTCTAGCGCGCGGTAGGTCGGCACCAGACCGACCGCCCCGACCGCGGAGGCCACCACCATCGAGGCGTCCTCGCGCGTCGCGACCTCGACCATGCCCGGGGTGCCGCAGACCGCGCGCAGCCCCGCGAGGTCGACGAGCCGCGAGAGCCGCTCGAGCGCGGCCGCGTCCGCCACGGAGACGATCCGGGGGCGGTAGCGCGCCACCTGCTCGGCGAGACGCTCGACGCTCGTGCCCGCGGCAAGCCCCACGACCGATAGCCGGTCGGGGAAGGCGTCGACGACACGCAGGACGTTCGTGCCAATCGAGCCGGTCGAGCCGAGGATCGCGAGGCCTTTCATGGTTTTTCCCGGGGGGTAGAAGCGCAAAACGGCCCCTCGCGGGGCCGCTGTCAGTGCAGGTACTGGAAGTAATAGTACAGGACCGGCGCGCCGAACAGCAAGCTGTCGAGCCGGTCCAGCATGCCGCCGTGGCCCGGGAAGAGCGTGCCGGAGTCCTTCACCCCCGCCCAGCGCTTGAGCAGGCTCTCGTCGAGGTCCCCGACGATGCCCAGCACCGCGACCACGGCGCCGAGGGCGACCGCGTGGACGAGGGGCAGCGACGGCAGGCCGAGCTGGCGCACGATCAGCGCCCCGACGACGCCGCCGGCGATGCCGCCGAGCGCCCCCTCGACCGACTTGCCGGGCGAGATCGAAGGCGCCAGCCGGCGGCGGCCGATGGCGTGGCCGACGAAGAAGGCGAAGCTGTCCGAGAAGACGAGGATCACCAGCAGCAGCACGATGCGCCAGGCCCCGGCCTGCGAGGGCGGCAGCAGGCGCAGCGCCGCCATCGTCCCGCCCAGGGCGCCGAGGTAGACGGCCCCGAGCACCGTGGCCGCGGCCGCCGAGACGGACTCGAGGTCGGTCCCCCGCCACAGCGTGAGCGTGAGCAGCAGCAGCGCGGCGAGCGGCGAGGACGGCACGCCCAGCCAGCCCGGCCAGACGACGTCGCAGAACAGGGCCGCGGCGAGCAGGAAGCCGACGCGCGGCATCGGCCGCATCCCGCGGGCGCGCACCAGGCCGAAGAACTCGACGAGGCCCACCACCAGCGCCGCGGCGACCAGCAGCACGCCCGCCCAGGGGGCGGCCAGGAAGAAAACGGCCAGGGTCAGCGGCAGCGCCACCAGCGCGGTCGCGACGCGGCGCGCGAGGTTCCCCAGGAACCCGGGCGCGCGCAGTCCCCGCGGGGGCAGGCGGTCAGGCCGGGCCGATGCCGCCGTAGCGTCGCTCACGCTTCTGGTAGTCCAGGATGGCCTGCAGCAGGTGCCGGCGCCGGAAGTCGGGCCACAGCACGTCGGTGACCCAGATCTCGGAGTAGGCGATCTGCCACAGCAGGAAGTTCGAGACGCGCAGCTCGCCGCTGGTGCGGATCAGCAGGTCGGGGTCGGGCTGGCCCGCCGTGTAGAGGTAGGACGCGATCGTCGCCTCGTCGATCGTGGCGGGGTCGCGCTTGTCGCCGGCGCAGTCCGCGACGAGCCGGCGCACCGCGTCCGTGATCTCGGCGCGGCCGCCGTAGTTGAGCGCGATGTTGAACTGCAGCCCGCGGTTCGAGGCGCTGCGCTCGACCGCGCGCTCGAGCTCGGCGCGCACGTCCGGCGCCAGCTCCTGGGCGCGGCCCACCACCCGGAAGCGGATGTCGTTGCGCAGCAGCGTGTCCATCTCGCTGCGCAGGTAGTGCTTGAGCAGGCCCATCAGCGTCCGGACCTCGGTCTCGGGACGCTTCCAGTTCTCGATCGAGAAGGCGTAGAGGGTGAGGACCTCGATGCCGAGCCGGGCCGCGGTCTCGACCGTGTCGCGCACGCCCTGCACGCCCGCCCGATGGCCCTCGACGCGCGTCTTGCTGCGCGCCTGCGCCCAGCGTCCGTTGCCGTCCATGATCACGGCCACGTGGCGCGGCAGGCGCGCGAAATCGATCGCGCGGAGGAGGTCTTCCTCGTCGGTTCCGGCGGGGACGACCTCGAGCAGGTCCTGTAGGGACATGGCGCGGCGGTGCTGGCCTCGTTTCGTGCCTATCCTACATCGGGTAGTCGACGCGGACGAGCGTGAGCCCGCGCGCGGCCGCCGGCGCCGGCCAGGCGCGGCGATCGTGCGCCTCGAGGGCGGAGGCGAGCTGCGCGACGCCGACGGCCCCGCGGCCCGCCGCGATCAGGCCGCCGACCATGCTGCGCACCATCTTGCGCAGGAAGCCGTCGGCCTCGGTTTCGTAGACGAGCGTCGCGCCCTCGAAGAGGGCCTGCGAGCGCGTCACCGTGCGCACGCTCGTCTGCGCCGAACCGCCCGAGGAGGCGAGCGAGGCGAAGTCGTGGCGACCCAGGTAGAGCGCCGCCGCGGCCTGCACCGCCCCGGGGTCGAGCCGCCACGGCACGAAGCCCGCGCAGCGCCGGCGCTGCGGGAGCTGCACCCCACCACAGTCGAGGACGTAGCGGTAGAGCTTCGAGCGGGCGCTGCGCCGGGCGTGGAAGCCGGGTGGGGCGGGCGCCGCGGCGAGCACGCGCAGGTCGGCTGGCAGCAGGCCGTTCAGCGCGCGTTGCAGGTCGCCCGGCTCGGCCTCGCGCGGCAGCTCGAAGGAGGCCACCGGCCCGAGCGCGTGCACCCCGGCATCCGTACGCCCGGCGCCGGCCACCGCCACGGCCCCCCCGCCGGCGAGCCGCGCGAGGGCCGCCTCGAGCTCGCCCTGGACGGTGCGGCCGGCGTCCCCGCGCTGGCGCTGCCAGCCGAGGAAGTCGGTCCCGTCGTAGGCAAGCGTGACGCGGTAGCCGGGCAAGGCCGTCAGCGCGGGGCGCGCGACCCCGGCTTCTCGGGCCGGCTGCCGGCGGCGCACAGCGGGCAGGCGTCCGCCGGGTAGGACTCCACCTCGAGCGCCAGCAGGCTCGCCCGGGGCAGGCCGAGGTCCACGCGGCCGCCGCTGCGGTCGACGAGGCTGCCGACGGCCAGCACGCGCGCGCCGCGCGCGCCGACGGCGTCGATCACCTCGCGCGTCGAGCCCCCGGTCGTGATGACGTCCTCGACCACCACCACCGGCTCGCCGGCGTCGAGGCTGAAGCCCCGGCGCAGGCTCATCACCCCGTCCTGACGCTCGGTGAACAGCCCGCGGCAGCCGAGCGCCCGCGCCACCTCGTGCGCCACGAGCACCCCGCCGAGCGCGGGCGCCACGACCGCGCCGGGCACGGTCGCGCCGAGCACGCCGCGCAGCCGGGCGGCGAGCGCGGCCCCGAGCACGCTGGCGAAGCCGGGGTCCATCAGGACGCGCGCGCACTGCAGGTAGCGCGGCGAGTGCAGGCCCGACGAGAGCAGGAAGTGGCCGGAGAGCAGGGCGCCCCGCTCCTCGAAGGCGCGCAGCAGGGAGTCGTGGTCGAGCGGCGTGGGTGTCGTCACGAGGGCGAATCCTAGCAGGATCGCTATACTGCGCGCGTGGTCCCGATCTCGGCGGTGCTGATCGCGCAAAACGAGGAGAAGAAGCTGGCCGACGCCCTGGCGAGCGTGGCCTTCTGCGACGAGGTGGTGCTGGTCGACTCCGGCTCGAGCGACCGCACGCGCGAGGTGGCCGAGGCCGCCGGCGCGCGCGTCATCGTGAACGCCCCCTGGCCGGGCTTCGTGGCGCAGCGCGACTTCGCCGTGCGCGCGGCGCGCCACGACTGGGTGCTGGCGCTCGACGCCGACGAGCGGGTCTCCCCCGCGCTGCGCGAGGAGATCCTGGCGCTGCGCGAGACGGGCTTCCCCGTCGCCGGCTACCGTATCCCGCGGGTGGCGCTCTACCTGGGGCGCTGGATCCGGGCCACGGACTGGTACCCCGACTGGCAGGTGCGGCTGTTCGACCGCACGCGCGCCGGCTGGCAGGGCGACCTGGTGCACGAGTCGGTGACCGTGCGGGGGCCCGTCGGCCACGCGCGCGGCGAGATGGAGCACCACCCCTACGAGGACATCTCCGACCACCTGCGCAAGATCGACTCCTACACCACGCTGTGGGCGCTGCAGGCGCACGCAGCGGGCCGGCGCACGAACCTCCTCGACATGTCGGCCGGCGCCAGCTGGGCCTTCTTCCGCAACTACGTGCTCAAGCGCGGGTTCGTGCTCGGCGGCGCGGGCCTCGTGATCTCGGTGCTCAACACCCACTACACCTTCGCGAAGCTCGCGAAGCTGCGCGAGCTGGAGCAGGTCGAACGACACCGGGAATGAAGGGCCTCGTCCTCCACGTCGACACGGCCGCCACCTGGCGGGGCGGACAGAACCAGGTGCTGCTCAGCGCCGGGGGGTTCGCCGCGCTTGGGCAGGCCACCGCCGTGGCCTGCCGACGGGGCGGCGCGCTCGAGGCGCGCGCTCGAGCCGCGGGCCTCGCCGTGCACCCGCTGCCGTTCCGGGGCGACCTGTGGCCGCCGGCGATCCTGGGCCTCGCCCGGCTCCTGCGCCGCGCCGCGCCCGCCGTGCTGTTGCTGCACGACCCGCACGCGGTCTCGGCGGCGCTCGTGGCCGCGCGCCTCGCGGGCCGCCGGCCGCTCGTCGCGGTGCGGCGGGTCGACTTCCGCCTGCGCTCGTTCCTGTCGCGGCGCAAGTACGCCGCCTGCGACCGCGTGATCGTGGTCAGCCGGGCGATCGGGGCGATCGTGGCCGAGGGCGGCATCCTCGCCGAGCGCCAGCGGCTCGTGTACGAGGGCGTGAGCGACCGCGCGCCGGCTCCCGGCGGCCGCGAGGCGCTCGCCGCGCTCGGCGTGCCGGCGGACGCGCCGGTGATCGGCAACGTCGCGGCCCTGACGGGCCACAAGGACCACGCGACCCTCGTCGAGGCCATGGCCCGGCTGCGCCCGCGCGCGCCCGAGGCGCGGCTGCTGATCGCCGGCGAGGGCGAACTGCGCCCGGCCCTCGAGGCGCAGGTGCGCGAGCGCGGGCTCGCCGACCGTGTCGTGTTCGCCGGCTTCCGGGGCGACCTCGACCGCCTGCTGCCGGCCTGCGCGGTGTTCTGCCTCTCCTCGCGCCTCGAGGGCCTCGGCACCTCGCTGCTCGACGCGATGGCCTTCGGCCTGCCGATCGTGGCGACCGCGGCCGGGGGCATCCCCGAGGCGGTGGAGGACGGCGTCAGCGGCCGGATCGTCCCGCCCGGAGACCCGGCCGCGCTCGCCGAGGCGCTCGCCGCGGTGCTCGGCGACGAGGTCGCCCGCCGGGCGCTCGGCGCGGCGGGACGCCGGCGCTTCGAGGAGCGCTTCACCGCGCAGCGCATGGTCGAGGGCACGCTGCGCGTGCTGGAGGAGCTCGCGTGAAGGTGCGCGCGATCCTGAACCCGCGCGCCGGCGTCGGCGCGCACCGTGTGCGCGCGGCGGTCGAGCGGGGCCGGCCGGGTTGGAGCGACTACGCGGTGTGGCCGACGCGCGAGGCCGGGCATGCCACCGAGCTCGCGCGCGCGGCGGTGGCCGAGGGCGCGGAGGTGGTGCTCGCGGTGGGCGGCGACGGCACGGTCAACGAGGTGGCCCGGGGCCTGCTCGGGTCGCCGGCGGCGCTCGGCATCGTCCCCGCCGGCTCGGGCAACGGGCTCGCGCGCGCGCTGCGCCTGCCCGGACGCCCCGAGCAGGCGCTGGCCGAGCTGGAGCGGGGCGCCCGCCGCGCGATGGACGTCGGCCTGCTGAACGGCAGGCTGTTCCTCAACGTGGCCGGCGTCGGCTTCGACGCCACGGTCGGCCACGCGTTCCACGAGCGCGGGCGGCGGGGCGGCCGCCGCGGGCTGCTCGGCTACGTGTACCTGAGCTTCCGCGAGCTCGTGTCCTACCGGCCGGCACCCCTGGCGCTGGAGATCGGGGGCGAGCGGCTCGAGCTCACGCCGTTCGTCCTCACGTTCGCGAACGGCCCGCAGTACGGCTCGGGAGCCGTGATCAACCCGGGCGGCCGCCTCGACGACGGGCGACTGGAGGTCGTGACCTTCTCGGGGGCGTCGGTCCCCCGGCTGCTCTTCTCGGCGGCGCGCCTGTTCACCGGCGGGATCGAGCGGGCGAAGGGCTACGCGCGGCGGCCGGCCACGGCGGCGCGGGTGAGCGCCGAGGCGCCGCTGGCCGTGCACGTCGACGGCGACCCGGGCCCGCCGGTGGCGCGGATCGACGTGGAACTGCGGCCGCGGGCGCTCGCGGTCCTCGTGCCGGCGGCGACCGCCGCCGACCCGCAAGGGCCGTTCTCGGCCTAGACGGCCGCCTCGGCCCGCTCGAGCAGGGGTCGGATCTCGTCCACGACCGACGGCGGGGCGGGCAGCAGCGGCGAGCGCACCTCGCCGCCGCGCAGGCCCACGGCGTCGAGCACGCGCTTGAGCCCGGCGACGCCGTGGCCGGTGGTGACGGCCGCGGCGAGCGGCCCGAGCGCCTCCTGCAGGCGGCGCGCACGGGCGTGGTCGCCGGCCACGAAGGCGCGGTGGAGGGCGATCGCCGGGCGCGGGGCGCAGTTGGCCACGGCGAGCACGCCGCCCGCCGCGCCCACGCACAGCGCCGGGTAGAAGACCGGGGCGTTGCCGCAGGCGACCTCGAAGCCGGCCGGCACTGACGCCGCGACGCGGGCCAGCAGCCCCACGTCGCCGCTCGACTCCTTGAGACCGGCGATGCGCGGGTGCGCCGAGAGAGCGCTCGAGACCGCCGGGCTCCAGACGAGCCCGGTGAAGGCCGGGACCGAGTAGAGGTAGACGGGGACGGGCGAGGCGTCGGCGACCTGCTCGAAGTGGCGCTGCAGCGCCTCGCCGGTCATCCGGCCCTTGTAGTAGCTGGGGGTCAGGACCAGCACGGCGTCGGCGCCCAGGTCGCTGACGCGCCGCGTCAGGGCGATCGTCGCGCGTGTGCTCTCCATCCCGGTCCCGACGAGGAGGAAGCGGCCGGGCACGCGCCGCCGGGCGGCGGCGACGAGCGCCCGTTTCTCCTCCTCGTCGAGGCTCGCCGCCTCCCCGTTCGAGCCGAGAACGAGGAAGCCGGCGAGATCGTGCGGGACGAGCGCTTCGAGGTTGGCCTCGAACGCGGGCAGGTCCAGCGCCCCGTCCGCCGTGAAGGGTGTGACGAGCGGCGGGATGACGCCGCGCAGCGGCACTCGCGCCCTACGCCGCCGGGGTCTTCTTGGCGAGCGCCACGGCCACGCGGCCGAGCAGCCGCGAGTCCTGGGCCGAGAACGCCTCGCGGAAGTCGCTCCAGACCTCGAGGATCGCCCACAGCCCGGCCTCGGTGCGCACCGGGGCCACCATCACGCTGCCCGCGGCGAGGCCGACCGTCGCCCACGCCGAGTTCATCGTGACGTCGGCCACGACCGTCGGGTTCGCTCCCTGCGCCGCGTCCGTGAGCGGGCCGCCGCTGACGCCGATCCGCTCCGGGCCCTGCGGCCGCTCGAGCGCGATGTGCACGGCGAGGTCCTCGCCGTCGGCGACGTAGGCCGTCACCGCCGCGTAGCGCGCGAAGCGCTTCTTCATGGTCTCGACGGCCTGGCGCAGCGCGTCCTCGAACGAGGGCGCCTTCCGGATCGTCTCCTCGAGCTCCTTGGCGACCTGCTCGCGGCGTTCGGAGGCCTTGCGGGCCAGGTCGGTCTTCCAGGGCTTGTCGTCCTGGCGGGTCACCGTCATGTTCACCTCGGTACTACTCCTTCCTCGTCGTCTCGTTTCGAAAATGCCGAAACACCATTGTCAGGCGAGCGCACGGCCTCCGTCCACCCGCAGCACGTCTCCCGTCGTGTACGCGGCGCCTCCCAGCAGGAAGAGCACCGCCTCGACCGCCTCGGCGTGGGTCCCGAACCGGCGGGCCGGGATCTTCCGCAGCAGCGCTTCTTCCGCCCCGGGCGGCTCGAGGATGCCCGGGGCCACGGCGTTCACCCGGATCTGCGGGGCGAGGGCCAGGGCCAGGCAACGGGTCGCCATCACGAGCGCGGCCTTCGAGACGCAGTAGGCGATGTGGCTCGGCCAGGCGCGCAGCCCGCCCAGGCTCGCGACGTTGACGATCGAGCCGCCGCCCCGCGCCCGCATGTGGGGCGCGGCGGCGCGCGACGCCAGCAGCGCGGCCTTCACGTTGACGTCGAAGGCCTCGTCGAGGGCCTCCTCCGTCAGCTCCTCGAGCGGGATCCGCCGAAACACGCCCACGTTGTTCACCAGGATGTCGACACCGCCCAGGTCGGCCGCCGCCTCGTCGACGAAGGCCGCCATCTCTCCGGGGACCCGGGCATCCGCCGCCGCGGTGAACGCCCGCCGTCCCAGCCGTCGGACCGCCTCGGCCTCTTCGAGCGCGCCGTGGCGGCTCTCCCGGTGCGAGAAGGCCACGTCGGCCCCCGCCTCGGCCAGGGCGCGGACGAGGGCACGCCCCAGGCCCCGCCCACCCCCGGTGACCACGGCCAGCCGTCCTTCGAGCCGGGGTTCACCCATGAGGCGC
>JBGASI010000552.1:0-6066 GCA_044229815.1 Vicinamibacteria bacterium
TCCTCGTTCCTGGTCTACGGCTTCTTCATGTCGATGTTCGCCTACCCGCTCTACGCGAACTGGGTCTGGGGCGGCGGCTGGCTCGCGGACCTCGGCGCGAACTTCGGCCTCGGCCACGGCCACGTCGACTTCGCCGGCTCCTCGGTCGTGCACATGGTGGGCGGCGTCGCGGCGTTGGCCGGCGCGATCGTGCTCGGGCCGCGGCTGGGCAAGTTCGACAAGAGCGGCAAGCCGGTGGCGATGCCGGGGCACCACATCCCGATGGCCCTCGTCGGCACGCTGATCCTCGCCTTCGGCTGGTTCGGCTTCAACCCCGGCTCGACGCTGGCCGGCACCGACCTGCGCATCGCGGTGGTCGCCGCCAACACGATGCTGGCCGGCACCGGGGGCGCCATCACCGCGATGATCTTCATGATGTGGAAGTTCGGCAAGCCGGACCCGTCGATGATGTGCAACGGGCTGCTGGCCGGGCTCGTCGCGATCACCGCGCCGTGCGCCTTCGTCACCGCGCCCGTGTCGGTGCTGATCGGCGCGATCGCCGGCGTCCTGGTCTGCGTGTCCGTCTTCTTCGTCGAGGGCCGGCTGAAGATCGACGACCCCGTCGGCGCGATCTCGGTCCACGGCGTCAACGGCGCCTGGGGCGTCCTCTCGCTGGGCCTGTTCGCCGACGGCAGCTACGGCGACGGCTGGAACGGCGTGGCCGGCCCGGTGAAGGGCCTGTTCTACGGCGACGCGAGCCAGCTGGCGGCCCAGTCCGTGGGCACCATCACCTGCTTCCTCTTCATCTTCGTGTCGTTCTACGTGTTCTTCAAGGTGCTCGACAAGGTGCTGGGCAACCGCGTCTCGGCCGAGACGGAGATCGCCGGGCTCGACCTGCCCGAGATGGGCGCCCTCGCCTACCCCGAGTTCAGCATGTCGACCAGCGCCACGTCGGCCTGGACGATCGAGTCCGCGGGAGGTGCCAAGGGCGCGTAGCGCCGAGCAGGTCCCGGCGGGGCGCCGCGGCC
The DNA here is from genome assembly GCA_044229815.1 of Vicinamibacteria bacterium. GTDB lineage: Bacteria > Acidobacteriota > Vicinamibacteria > Fen-336 > Fen-336 > DATBSL01. The sequence continues at coordinate 1,008 of JBGASI010000552.1, forward strand.
ACGGCGCCCCGCCCTGTTGTCCCGACGTACGAATCAAGGAGTGACGCCATTATGCCATTCGCCACGAGCCGCACCCGACGCCTGCTCGCCGCCGCCGTCCTCAACGCCGCCCTCGCCGGGCCCGTCCTGGCGCAGCAGCCGACCCCGGCGCCCACGCCGGCGCCGGAGGCGACGCCGGCCCCGGAGCCAGCGAAGATCGACGTCGGCGGGTACGTGGACACGTACTACGGCTACAACTTCAACAAGGTGGACCCGCTGCTGCGCAGCTTCGACGTGCAGCACAACACGTTCGTGCTCTCGGCGGCGGAGGTGAACTTCACGAAGGCGCCGACCAAGGACAGCCCGGTCGGGTTCCGTACCGACCTCTTCTTCGGGCGTGCCGCGGACCTGACGGCGGCGTTCGAGCCCAGCTCCGACGGCAAGGAGGTCTTCAAGCACGTGCAGCAGGCCTACGTCAGCCTGCTCACCGGCAAGGTGCAGTGGGACGCGGGCAAGTTCGTGACGCCCGCCGGCGCCGAGGTGATCGAGTCCCAGGACAACTGGAACTACACGCGCTCGATCCTCTTCGGCTACGCGATCCCGTTCTACCACCTCGGCGTTCGCGCGAGCGTGCCGGTCAGCGACAAGGTGTCGCTCGGCGGCTATCTGCTCAACGGCTGGAACAACGCGAGCGAGATCAACGGCAACAAGACGGTCGGCCTCTCCGCGACCGTGAAGCCGAGCGCCAGCCTGACCTGGGTGGCGAACTACCTCGTGGGCAAGGAGACCGCGGGCTCGAGCGAGAACCGGCACCTCTTCGACACCACGCTGACCGTGGCCGCGACGTCCAAGCTGAGCCTGATGGCGAACGTCGACTACGGGAAGGAAGGCGAGGTGAGCTGGTGGGGTGTCGCGGCCTACGCCAAGCTGCAGGCGACGCCGGCCTGGGCGCTGGTCGGGCGCTACGAGTACCTGGACGACTCGGACGGCGGCTTCATGACGATCGGCAGCAAGGCGCAGAGCCTGACGCTGACGAGCGACCACCTGATCGCCGGCGCGCTGAAGGCCCGGCTGGAGTACCGCCTCGACTTCACGGACGGCGACTTCTTCGAGAAGTCGGACGGCAGCCTGACCGACAAGCAGTCGACCGTCACAGTCGGCCTCGTCTACGCCTTCACCGGCAAGATCTAGTCGGCGGCCCGGCGCGGCGGTTCGGATCGGCGCCGGGGCCCTGGGGGGTGCTCAGCACCCCCCGCTCCCACCCGCTGCCTACGCGGTCGGCCGTCCCTGCGTCCCGGCGCTGCTCCAGAGCCGGTCCCACGCGCGCTCCTCGTTCCACTCCGGGGTGGGGGCGAAGTACCTCGACGGGTCCTTGAGTTGCGACTTGATGGCGTCCTCGTTGAGGCCGATACCCAGGCCGGGGCCGTCCGGCACGGCGATGAAGCCCTCCTTGTCCATGAGCGGCCTGGGAACGCCGGTCACGAGCTCGTCGTACCACGCGTCGTCGACGTTGTGGTGCTCCATCGCGAGGAAGTTCTCGGTGGCCGCCGCGCAGTGGACGCTCGAGAAGAGCGTGACGGGGCTGCCCGCCATGTGCAGCGCCATGCTGATGCCGTGCTCCATCGCGAGGTCGCCGATCTTCTTCGTCTCGAGCAGGCCGCCGGACGTGGCGAGGTCGGGGTGGCAGATGGAGATCGCCTTCTGCTCGAAGAGGTCCTTGAACCCTTCCTTCAGGTAGATGTCCTCGCCCGTGAGGATCGGCGTCCGGCACGAGTTCTTCAGGCGCACGTACTGGTCCGTGTACTGCCAGGGCACCATGTCCTCGAGCCACGCGAGGTTGAAGGGATCGAGCGCCTGCGCGAGCTTGATCGCGTCCTCGATCCCGAAGTGGCCGTAGTGGTCGGTCGCGATCGGGATCTCCCAGCCGACGATCCCGCGCACGGTCGCCACGTACTCCTGGAGGACCTTCAGGCCCTTTTCCGTGAGGCGGATGCCGGTGAACGGGTGGGGAAGCTGGGCGAAGACGCCGCGCCCGTACTGGTCCCAGGGGTCGACGCCCTGCCCCTTGGGGTACGTGAGGCCGCCCTCGACGCCCTTCAGCTGATTGATGCTCACGTCCATCTTGAGGAACGTGAAGCCCCGCGCCATGCGGGCCTTGAGGCGGTTGCCCAGCTCGACAGGGTCGAGCGAGCCGGGGGTGTCCGCGTACACCCGGATCCTGTCGCGGAACTTGCCGCCCAGCATCTGCCAGCACGGCACGCCCCAGGCCTTGCCGGCGAGGTCCCAGCAGGCCATCTCGAGCGCGACCGCGCCGCCGGCCTGCCGGCCGTGGGAACCCCGAGGACGCGGCTCTTCAGCATCAGCGCGTACGTCGGGCTCGCGCCGTCACGCACCTCGCCGTAGCCCTGCAGGCCCTGGTTGGTGTCGAGCCGGACGATCCAGTGATTGTGCGCGTTCACCACGCGCAGGTCCGTGATCCTCAGCTGCGACGGCTCGGAGCGCGTGTTGACCCGGCCGCGAACCTCCTGCGCGTCGGCTTCCGTCGCAAACGCGTGGACGCCGCCCGCCGCCGACAGCGTGCCCAGCCCGAGGCCCTTCAGTGCGTCGCGCCTATCCATGGTGATGCCCTCCTCGGCTCGGACGATATCACCGTGCCGGCGCGCCTGCGGCCTCGCCGACCGGGCGACCGGGCGAGTCGAGAAGCGGGCCCAGCCGCTCTAGCCGACCGACATCCCGTCGAGGAAGTCGCGGTTGCTCTTGGTCTTGCCGAGCTTGTCCAGGATCAGCTCCATGGCCTCGACCTGGGACAGCGGCGAGAGCACCTTGCGCAGGATCCAGACGCGGTGGAGCTCGTCGCGCGGCAGCAGCAGCTCCTCCTTGCGCGTGCCCGAGCGGTTGATGTCGACGGCCGGGTAGATGCGGCGGTCGGCCATCTTGCGGTCGAGCACGATCTCCGAGTTGCCCGTGCCCTTGAACTCCTCGAAGATGACGTCGTCCATCCGCGAGCCGGTCTCGACCAGGGCCGTCGCGATGATCGACAGCGAGCCGCCGTCCTCGATCTTGCGCGCGGCCCCGAAGAAGCGCTTGGGCCGCTGCAGCGCGTTCGCGTCGACGCCGCCCGAGAGCACCTTGCCCGACGAGGGGACCACCGCGTTGTAGGCCCGGGCCAGCCGGGTGATCGAGTCGAGCAGGATCACCACGTCGCGCTTGTGCTCGACGAGGCGCTTGGCCTTCTCGATCACCATCTCGGCCACGGCGACGTGGCGCGTGGCGGGCTCGTCGAAGGTCGAGGCGATCACCTCGCCCTTGACGGAGCGCTGCATGTCGGTGACCTCCTCGGGCCGCTCGTCGATCAGCAGCACGATCAGCACCACCTCGGGGTGGTTCGCCGTGATCGAGTGGGCGATGTTCTGGAGGATCATCGTCTTGCCGGTGCGCGGGGCGGCCACGATCAGGCCGCGCTGCCCCTTGCCCTGCGGCGTCAGCATGTCGAGCACGCGGGCCGTCATGTTCTCCGGTGTGGTCTCGAGCCGCAGGCGCTGCTGCGGGTAGAGCGGCGTCAGGTTGTCGAAGATGACCTTGTCGCGCGCGGAGTCGGGGGAGTCGAAGTTGACGCCCTCGACCTTGATCAGCGCGAAGTAGCGCTCGCCGTCGCGGGGCTGGCGCACCTGGCCGCTCACCGTGTCGCCGGTCCGCAGGTTGAAGCGGCGGATCTGCGAGGGCGAGACGTAGATGTCGTCGGGGCCGGGCAGGTAGCTCGACTCGGGCGCGCGCAGGAAGCCGTAGCCGTCGGGCATCGTTTCCAGGACGCCCTCGGCGAACAGCAGGCCGTCGCGCTCCGCCTGCAGCTGCAGCATCTTGAAGATGAGGTCGTGCTTCTTCAGACCGGCGGCCTCCGCCAGGCCCGCCGCGAGCGCCGCCTCGGTGAGTTGCTGGATCGTCATCTCCTTGAGGCGGGAGAGGGCGAGCGGCTCCGGGGGCGGGCCCGCGGGGCGCGCGGGCGGCGTCCGGGCCGGGGCCGCGTCTTCCTCCGGCTCGGCCGGGACCTCGGCGGCGGCCTCGGCCGGTTCGGCGGCCGGCGGGTCGGGATCCGGAGCGGCGGCTTCGGCCGGCTCGGCCGGCCCGGCGGGCGGCTCCTGGGCTTCGGCGGCCGGCGGGGCCGGCCGCTCGTCAGCGTTCATCGTCTTGCGTCGTGGGGAGGTTCTCGTCTTCAAGAGGTTCTTCTCTCGCTTCCGCCGCGCGGGGAAGGAAGGCCGCCGCGCGGATCCTGTTCCAGAGTTCGTCGATTCCCGTCCCGCGCTCGGCGCTGACGCCCTGCACGGCGACGGCCGTGGCGCCGAGCCCGCGCGCCAGGGCCTGCTCGCGCCGCTTCACCTCGCCCTTCGCGAGGGCGTCGACCTTGTTGGCCGCGATCAGGTACGGCAGCCCGTGGTGGTCGAGCCAGTCACGCAGCAGAAGATCGCGCTCGGTCGGCTCGTGCCGGGCGTCGACGATGAACACGCACAGCCTCAGCGGGGCCCGTCCGTCGAGGTAGGACACGGCCAGCTTCTCGAACGTCTCGCGGACCTCCCGGGAGGCCTTGGCGTAGCCGTAGCCGGGCAGGTCCACGAAGTACAAGGACCCGCGGGCCGCGCTGCCGGGCTTGCCGACGCCCTCGAGCTTGAAGAAGTTCACGAGCCGCGTGCGCCCCGGGTCGGAAGAGACGCGGGCGAGCGCCCGCGTGCCCGCGAGCGCGTTGAGCAGGCTGCTCTTGCCCACGTTCGACCGGCCGAGGAAGGCGATCTCGGGCAGGCCGTCACGCGGGTAGTCGGTAGGGGAGGCTGCGCTCCCCGCGAACGTCGCGGTTGCGTGCTTCAAGAACTCGAGCTCGCGGGGGGGCCGGCGTCGTGCCGGCCGCGCTCCCCGCTCAGTGCGTCATGCCGTCGGGCAGCGCCGTGCCCAGGTCTTCTCCGGGCCCGCCTGCCGAACCCTGCGCCGGCGTCTCCGGGGGCAGCAGGGCGAGCGTCAACACCTCGTCGATGTGGTCGACGAGCTGCACCTGCAGCCCCTCGCGCACGTTCTTCGGCACGTCCGCGAGGTC
>JBGASI010000553.1:0-3303 GCA_044229815.1 Vicinamibacteria bacterium
CTCCTCGGCGATCCGCCGGTGGCGCGCGTCGAGCGCGCCCCACAGCCGCCCGAGGCCGCGGCCGAGCGCGAGCAGGAGCCGCCGCGGCAGCCGCCGCACCACGGCCGAGACGGCCGCGCCGCGCGCGGCCTCGAGCGCGTGGCGGCGCTCGTGGGTCAGGCGGCCCTCCCCAGCGCGCCGAGCAGCCGGTCGCGAAAGCGCGCCTCGTCGCCGATCGCCGCCGCGATCTCGAGCACCAGCAGGGGCAGCGGCAGGCCGGGCAGCGCCTCGAGGCGCACGGCGTCCTTGGCGGGCGTCACGCTCGCGTCGGCCGACGCGGCGCGGGCGCTCGCGGCGACCGCGTCGAGCTCGACGGCGCGGAAGCGGTGGTGGTCGCGGAAGAACGCGCGGCCGGCGACGGCGCAGCCCGCCGCGGCGACGTCGCGCTCGAAGCGCTCGGGGCGGGCGATGCCGGCGAGCAGGAAGGCGCGCGCCGGCGGCGGAACGGTCTCGCCCGCCGCCGTGCGCAGCCGGGCGATCCGGCGCTCGACGCGGTGCACGCGGCCGGGACCGAGGCGCTGCTCGAGCGCGACGAGCTGCGCCTCGGACGCGGCCTCGGTTCGGGTGAGCAGCACGACCTGGGCGCGGCCGAGCGCCGCGGGGGCCTCGCGCAGCCGGCCGGCGGGCAGCGGGCGGTCCTCGAGGTCGCGCACGTCGAGGCACACGACGTCGAGGTCGCGCGCGAGGCGCAGGTGCTGGAAGCCGTCGTCGAGCACGAGCACTCGCCGGCCGAAGCGGGCGAGCACCGCGCGGCCGACGCGGTCTCGCCGCGGCCCGACCGCGACCACGACGCCCGGCAGCGCGCGCGCGAGCATCACCGGCTCGTCGCCCGCCACCTCCGCCGAGGCGAGGACCGCCTGGCCGTCGCTGACGACGAGCGCCTCGCCCGCGAAGCGGCCGCCGTAGCCGCGGCTGAGGATCGCGACCGGCTCGCCGGCCTGCTGCAGCAGCTCCGCCACCCGGCGCACCACCGGCGTCTTTCCGCTGCCGCCCACGCCGAGGTTGCCGATGCTGATGACCGGCGCCGCCAGCCTGGCGTGAGAGAGAAGGCCGCGCTCGTAGGCGGACACGCGCAGCGCCGCGGCCCGGGCGAACAGCGAGCCCAGGAGCCGCCTCACCGCAGCAGCGAGACGAGGGCGTCGCTGCTGATGCCGACAGCCCCGCGGTTGCGGCCGACCAGGTCGCGCGCGCGCGCGCCGAGCGAGGCGCGCCGCTCGTCGTCGACCAGCAGCGCGGAGACCTCGCGGGCGAGCTCCTCGGCCGAGGCGACGCGCACGAGCGCCTGCTCGGACGAGAACTGGTCGGCGATCTCCTGGAAGTTCTCCATGTGGGGGCCGACCACCACGGGCTTGCCGGCCACCGCCGGCTCGAGGATGTTGTGGCCGCCGGCGGGCACCAGGCTGCCGCCGACGAACACGACGCTGGCGAGAGCGTAGACCTGCGACAGCTCGCCGAGCGTGTCGAGCAGCATCACCTCGCCGTCGTTCCAGGCCACGGGGTCGAGCGCGCTGCGGCGCAGGCAGCGGAAGCCCGCGGCTTCCACCAGCGCCGGCACGGCGTCGAAGCGCTCGGGGTGCCGCGGCGCCATCAGCAGGCGCGCGTGCGGGACGCGCTCGCGCACCCGGTGGAACGCGGAGAGCACCAGCTCCTCCTCGCCCCCGACCGTGCTGCCGGCGACCCACAGCGGCCGCGGCGTGGCGCCGCCCTGCAGCAGCCGCGTCAGCCGCTCGGACAGGCGTCCCGGCTCGACGGCGTCGAACTTGAGGTTGCCGGTGACGCGCACGCGCTCCGGCAGGGCGCCCATGGCCCGGATGCGCGCGGCGTGCGCCTCGCCCTGCATCAGGAACAGATCCACCTCGGAGAGCACCCGGCGCAGGAAGCGGCCAAGCCGCAGGTAGCGCGGGTACGAGCGCGGCGAGATGCGGCCGTTCACGAGCGCGACGCGCGTCCCGCGCCGTCGCGCCTCGTGGATCAGGTTCGGCCACAGCTCCGTCTCGACGAGCACGACCAGCGACGGGTTCAGCACCTCGAGCGCGTGCCGCACGGGGTGCGGGAAGTCGAACGGGGCGTAGAAGAGCCCGTCGACGCCGCGGATGCTCTTCTTGGCGACCGCGTTGCCCGTCATCGTGGTGGTCGAGAGGAAGATCCGGTGGCCGGGCAACCGCTCGCGCAGGGCCGGGATGAGCGGCCGCGCCGCGAGCACCTCACCCACCGAGACCGCGTGGATCCAGACCGAGCGATCCCCGTCCACGTTGAGATAAACCGGCAGGCGGCCCATTCGCTCGCGGAAGGTGCGCAGGTATTTCCCGCTCGCGCGGCCCTTCCACAGGAACCAGGGCAGGGCCAGGACGAAGCCGACGGTCAACAACAGGCTGTAGAGGATGTGCAACGCGCCGCTCCGGCGGGCCGGGGCGGCCCGTCAACGACCGTAAGTATAACGTCATGCGCGGCCAACGACCGCCGAACGTCCAATACGTCCAAAGTGGCAGGAATCGTGCATCGTCACCTTCGGATGGGTTTCCCGCGCGCAAGGATTGCGCCGAAGGGGCGACCCTCTCAGGAGGTTTGTTCTCAATGGCGATGAAGATCGTGGCCGAGTGCATCAGCTGTGGCGCGTGCGAGCCCGAGTGCCCCAACACGGCCATCACGGCGGGCGATTCCATCTACGTGATCGACGCCGAGAAGTGCACGGAGTGCGTCGGCGCCTTCGAGACGCCGCGCTGCGTCGAGGTCTGCCCGGTCGACGGCTGCATCGTCAACGACCCGGAGCACGCCGAGTCGAAGGACGAGCTCCAGGCGAAGTACGCCCGCCTGCACTGAGTAGCGGACCGGCCGCCGATCCGTCGGCGGCCGGACACCTCCCCGCCCGGTGAGCATCTCCGTCTTCGACCTGTTCCGGGTGGGCATCGGGCCCTCGAGCTCCCACACGGTGGGACCGATGAAGGCCGCGCGGCTCTTCGCGCAGGGCCTGTTCGCCGAGGGCCTCGACGCGCGCGTCGCCGCGGTGCAGGTCGAGCTCTTCGGCAGCCTCGGCGCCACGGGACGTGGCCACGGCACCGACAGGGCCGTGATCCTCGGCCTGCTCGGCGAGACGCCGGAGGACGTCGACCCCGACGGCATCGGTCCGCGGGTCGACGCCGTGCGCGAGACCGGCCGGCTGTCGCTGCTCGGCCGGCGTGAGACCGCGTGGCGCGAGGCCGAACAGCTCCTCTTCCTGCGCCAGAGCCTGCCTCGCCACCCGAACGCGTTGCGCTTCACCGCCCG
>JBGASI010000554.1:0-3299 GCA_044229815.1 Vicinamibacteria bacterium
GCTCGCGGGCCTGCCCGACTCGGTCCCGGGTCTCACCGTGAACCGGTTGTGCGCCTCGGGCCTGGAGGCCGTGGGCCTCGGGGCGCGGGCGATCCGGCTCGGCGAGGCCGAACTGGTGCTGGCCGGGGGAGTCGAGAGCATGTCGCGCTCGCCGTACGTGCTGAGCAAGGCCGCGTCGGCCTTCTCCCGCGAGCAGGGCCTGGCGGACACGACGCTCGGCTGGCGCTTCGTCAACCCGCTGATGGAAGAGACGCACGGCACCGACTCGATGACGCAGACGGCCGAGAACCTGGCGCGCGAGCACGGGATCGCGCGCCAGGACCAGGATGCGTACGCGCTGCGCAGCCAGCAGCGGGCCGAGCGCGCGCGGACGAGCGGCCGGATGGCCGAGGAGATCGTGGCGGTCCGGACGAAGGAAGGCAAGGAGACGCGCGTGGTAGAGCACGACGAGCATCCCCGGCCGGACACGACGCTCGAGGAGCTGGGCCGGCTCAAGCCGCTGCTCGGACCTGGGAGGACGATCACGGCCGGCAACGCCTCCGGCCTCAACGACGGCGCCGCCGCGCTGCTGCTGGCGTCCGAGGCCGCCGCCTCGCGCTTCTCTCTCACGCCGCTCGCCCGCGTCACCGGCATGGCCGCCGCGGGCGTGCCGCCGCGCACGATGGGCCTCGGCCCCGTGCCCGCGATCCGCCGCCTGCTGGCGCGCGAGGGGCGCGCGCTCGCCGACTACGACGTCCTCGAGATCAACGAGGCCTTCGCGGCACAGGTGCTGGCCTGCACCCGTTCGCTGGGCCTGCCCGACGACGCGGAGTTCGTGAACCCGAACGGCGGCGCGATCGCGCTGGGCCACCCGCTCGGCGCGAGCGGGGCGAGGCTGTGCACGACGGCGCTCTTCGAGCTGGCGCGCCGCGGCGGGCGCCGCGCGCTCGTGAGCCTGTGCGTCGGAGTCGGACAGGGTCTGGCCCTCGGCCTGGAGCGGGTCTCTTGAGCGCTGGCGGCGGCGAAGCGCCGGCCCGCTACGAGGCTCGCCAGCTCGGCTTCTGGATGTGCGCGGCGCTGGTCGTGGGCAACACGATCGGCTCCGGTGTCTTCCTGCTGCCGGCCTCGCTCGCGCCTTACGGCCTCAACAGCCTGGCCGCCTGGCTGTTCACCGCGACCGGGGCGATCCTGCTCGCGGTGGTGTTCGCGGAGCTGAGCCGCGCCTTCCCGAAGAACGGCGGGCCCTACGTCTACACGCGCGCCGCGTTCGGCGAGCTTGCGGGGTTCGTCGTGGCGTGGGGCTACTGGGTCTCGGTCTGGGTGGGCAACGCGGCCATCGCCACCGGCTCAACCAGCTACCTCAGCGCGCTCGTGCCGTGGATCGCGAAGACGCCCGGGGCGCCGCCGCTGGTGACGCTCCTCTTCGTCTGGCTGCTGACCTTCGTCAACTGCTACGGCGTTCGCACCGCCGGCTGGGTGCAGGCCGTGACGACCGTGATGAAGCTGCTGCCGCTGGTGGCCGTGGCGCTCGTCGGGCTCTTCTTCGTGCGGGCGGACGTGCTGGCCGCGCACGCGAGCGTGCCGCTCACGCTCGGCGGGACGACGGCGGCGGCGACGCTCACGCTATGGGCCCTGCTGGGGCTCGAGTCGGCGACCGTCCCGGCCGACAAGGTCAAGGATCCCGAACGCACGATCCCGCGCGCCACGCTGCTCGGCACCTTGCTGACGGCGCTCATCTGCGCCGCCACCTGCAGCATCGTGCTGCTCGTGATCCCCGCCTCGCAGCTCGCGACCTCGAGCGCCCCGTTCGCGGACGCCGCGCGGCTTTTCTGGGGCGAGCGCTCCGCGACGCTCGTGACCGTCTTCGCCGCGATCAGCGCGCTCGGCGCCCTCAACGGCTGGATCCTGCTGCAGGGCGAGCTGCCCTACGCAATGGCCCGCGACGGCGTCTTCCCGAGGGTGTTCGCCCGCGAGTCGCGACGTCATACGCCCGCCTTCGCGCTCGTCTCGACCAGCGTCCTCGTCACGCTGCTGGTGCTCGCGAACTTCCACGGCAGCACGGTCGAGGTGTTCACGTTCATGATCCTGCTCGCCACCTCGGCGACGCTCGTCGCCTACCTGGCCTGCTCGCTGGCGCTGCTCGTGCTGCTGCGCCGCGGCCAGCTCGGCGCCTCGCCGCGCCGGGCGCCGTGGCTGGCCGGCGCGGGCCTGCTGGGCGGCGCGTACTCGCTCTGGGCCATCGCCGGCGCCGGCCGCGATGCGACGCTGTGGGGCCTGGTGCTGTTGCTCGCGGCTCTGCCCGTCTACGGCCTGATGAAGCTCGCGAAGCAGTAGCGGCGCCCCCGCGCTGATTCGGCTGGTGTCGGGTCCGGGGAGATGCTGAAATGCGGGGGACAGAGAACGCACGCCATGGAAACGCTCAGCACCCCCTATCTGCTTCTCGCGACCCCGACCCTCGTCGACCCCAGCTTCGTCCAGTCGGTCGTGCTCATGGGGCATCACGACACCGAGGGCGCCATGGGTTGGATCGTGAACCGCCTGCACGAGCAGCCGGTCCGGGAACTGCTGGCTCCGGTCCAGCAGCAGGGGGTCCACGCCCGGACGCCCCTGCACCTGGGCGGACCGGTCCCCGCCGACGCGCTCCTGGCCGTGTTCCACGGCGCCGTCGACGGGGTCGAGAGCGTCGAGATCGCACCGGGGCTGTTCGTGTCGCGATCCGCGCACGTCCTGCCGTTGCTCTTCTCGCAGCCGCCCGGCCCGGGCCTCCTGCCGGGCCGGCTGGTGTTCGGATACTCCGGCTGGAGCGCGGGTCAGCTCGAACGCGAGATGGAGGAGGGGGCGTGGCTCGCCCTGCCCTACGAGAAGGACCTGGCCTTCTCAGCGCGCATCGACGACCTCTGGCGGCGCTGCTTCGAACGGCTCGGCCTCAACCCGGCGCTGCTCCGCAGCGGCTCCGGCCGCAAGCACTGAGCTCGCGGTTCTCCTAGGCGGCCGGGGCGCGGCGGCCGGCGACGGCTGCCGCCAGGAGGCCGAACAGCCCCCCGATCGCGGAGGTGAACCAGAGCCAGATCGTCAGCTGCGGCAGCACGCCGATGAGCAGCCACTTCGGGAGCGGCGCCATGTCGGACACGCCGGGCGGCGGCGCGTCGTAGTGCGTGCCCCAGTTGCCGAGGATCGCCGCGAGCATCACGAGCACGACCGGGACGCGCGCGGCGAGGCCGTAGGCCAGGAGCACGCGCGCGAGCGCGGGCCAGGCGCGCAGCGCCAGGCCGACGCCGACGAGCGCCGCGACCGCGTAGACGCCGAGGATGGCGGGGCTG
>JBGASI010000555.1:0-3298 GCA_044229815.1 Vicinamibacteria bacterium
GCTGCCGGTGGTCGGCCCGAGCGTCCTCGACGTCCGGCCGGTGCTGGCCGCTGCTGTCGGCTACGTCGCCCTGGTGGTGGCGATCGACCGCGCGCTGGCGGGCGAGAAGCAGCGCCTGAGCCGGACCCTGGCCGAGCTCGCGCGGCTCAAGCACGGGATCGACCAGCTCGACGACGAGCCCGGCCGCGCCGTGGCGCCCGCCTCGAGCGCGGCCGAGGCGCTGCGGCAGGTGACCGGGGAGGGCCGCCGCGCGCGCCAGCTCGACCGCGCGGGCGAGCTCGACGAGGCGCTCGACAAGCTGGTCGCGGTCGCCCAGCAGGCGGTGGCCGCGCACGCGGTGCTCTACTTCGACCTCGACCGCCAGCGCGACCAGGCCCACCTGCGGGTCGGCCACGGGCCCGCCGCGCTGCTGCGCGAGTGCGCCGTCCCGCTCTCGGCCGATCCCTTCGCCTTCCTGGTGCAGCGCGACCAGCCCTTCTATGCCACCGACTTCCGGCGGCTGCTGCACGAGCTGCCGTGGTACCGCGGGCCGGTCGCGGTGGGGACGCTGATCGCGGTGCCGGTGCGCGCGGGCGAGATGACGGTCGGGGCGCTGGTCGCCGAGCGCCTCGAGATCCAGGCCTTCACCGGGAAGGAGCCGCAGCTGCTCGCGGGCTTCGCCTCGCTCGCGGGCGACGCGCTGCAGCGCGCGCGGGCCTCGCTCGGCCGCGAGGAGCTCGACGCCGAGTTCAAGGCCGTCTACCCGATCTCGCAGCGGCTCGCCACGCTCTCGCGCGAGAGCGACGTGAGCGAGCTGCTGCTGCGCTCGGCGCGGCACATCGCCGGCCTCGACGGCGCGGCGGTCGCGATGACGGACGACCTCGACAGCCGCTACACGATCGAGGCCGGCTTCGGCTGGCCGGCCGAGTACCTCAAGCGCACGGTGGCGCTCGACGAGCGCACCTGGGCCGCCTGGCTGCTGCGCAGCGCCGAGGAGGCCTACCTGCTCGACAACGTGGGCAGCCACGCGCAGCGCATGCCGGTGCTGGTGCTCGACGAGGGCGCCTCGCGCGCGGAGTCGCTGCTGGCGGTCCCGCTGCGGGCCCGCAACCGCACGCTCGGCGCGCTGCTGCTCACGGGGCCGCACGGCGCCTTCGACGCCTCGGCGCGCCGGGTGCTCGAGATCCTGGCCAACCAGGCCGCCGCCACGCTGTCGCTGATCCGCGACCGCGAGCAGCAGCGCCAGCTCGCCGTGCGCGACGGCCTGACCGGCCTCTACAACCGGCGGGCCTTCAACGAGCTGCTCGTCTCGACGATCGGCAACGAGGACCGCCGGCCCGGCGGCAGCATCGGCCTGGTGATGCTCGACCTCGACTACTTCAAGAAGCTCAACGACACCTACGGCCATCCCGCGGGCGACGCCGCGCTGCGCTCGCTGGCGCGCCTGCTCAACCAGCACCTGCGCAAGGGCGACCACGCGGCGCGCTACGGCGGCGAGGAGTTCGTGGTGATCCTGCCCGGGGCCGACGAGGACCGCGCGACACAGGCGGCCGAGCGCCTGCGCGAGGCGCTCGAGAAGCACCGCTTCGTCCACGAGGGGGCCCGCATCGCGCTCAGCGCCAGCCTCGGGGTCGCGGTCTGGCCCGCGGACGGCAAGGACCCCGACGCGCTGCTGGCCGCCGCCGACCGCGGCCTCTACGCCGCCAAGCAATCGGGCCGCAACCGCGTCGTCGCGGCCTCGAGCCTGCCCGCGGCCGTCCCGCCGCCCGTGCCCGAGGCGCATTGATATGATGCCCTCGGCCTCCCGGGGCCGTCGATGAACCTCCCCCTCGATCCTCCTCTCGACTACGCCGCGGTCGGCCTGATCTCGGGCCTCGAGGTCCACCAGCAGCTGTTGACGGAGCGCAAGCTCTTCTGCCACTGCCCGGCCGGCCGCTACACGCGCACGCACGACGGCACGGTGCTGCGCCACATGCGGCCGACGCTGTCCGAGCTCGGGGTCTACGACGGCACCGCGCTGATGGAGTTCAAGACCCGCAAGCACATCGTCTACCTGCTCAACCGCGAGAACACCTGCACCTACGAGATGGACGACACGCCGCCGTTCCCGGTGAACCAGCAGGCGGTCGACGTCGCGATCGAGCAGTGCCTGATGCTCGGCTGCGACATCGTGGACGAGGTGCACATCGCGCGGAAGCAGTACCTCGACGGCTCGATCCCGACCGGCTTCCAGCGCACGGCGATCGTCGGCGTCAACGGCGCCCTGCCCTTCCGCGGGCGCGCGCTGACGATCACGCAGGTGAGCGTCGAGGAGGACTCCTGCCGCGAGGTCTCCGACCGCGGGCACCTGATCGTCTGGCGCACCGACCGGCTCGGCATGCCGCTGATCGAGACCGTGACCGCGCCGGAGCTGCGCACGCCCGACGAGGTCGAGGAGGCGATCCTGCTGGTGGGCCGCGTCTGCCGCTCGACCGGCCACGTGCGCGTCGGGATGGGGGCGAGCCGCCAGGACGTGAACGTGTCGGTCCGCGGCGGCCGCCGCGTCGAGATCAAGGGCGTGCCGCAGGCCGGCTGGGCGCCGAGGCTCGTCCACGGCGAGGCCTGGCGCCAGGTGAACCTGCTGCGGCTGCGCGACGAGCTGCAGCGGCGGGGCTTCCGCGCGGCGGCCGACGTGCAGGTCGAGACGACGGACGTCACCGGGTTCGTCGGCTCCTCCTCGCTCGCCCCGCTGCGCGCGGAGAGCTGGGAGTGGTTCGTGCGCAGCCAGAGCCGGCGGCCGGAGTTCGAGCTGGGGCAGGGGCCCTTCCGCGTGCTCGCGGTGCGGCTGCCGCGGCTCGCGGGCACGCTCGGCTGGCCGACGCAGCCCGGGCGGGACTTCGCGCACGAGCTGGCGGGCCGCGTGCGCGTGATCGCCGGCCTGGACCAGCCGCCGGTGCTCTTCCATTCCGAGGCCTGGCCACGCGAGGCGGGCGAGCACCTCTCCCGGCTGCGCTCGGCGGCCGGCTGCGCGGAGGAGGACGGCCTCGTGCTCGTCTGGGGGCCCGAGCGCGACGCGCACGCCGCGGCCGAGGAGATCCGCCTGCGCTACGTCGACGCGACGGACGGCGTGCCGAACGAGACACGCCAGCCCTTCGCCGACGGCTCGACCGACTTCGAGCGCATCCTGCCGGGGCCGGACCGCATGTATCCCGACACGGACTCGCCGCCCACGCGGGTCACCCGCGCCCGCGTCGAGGGGCTGCGCGCCACCCTGCCGGAGCGGCCGTGGCAGCGCGAGGCGCGCTACGAGACGGCCGGCGTGCCGCGCCCACTCGCCCAC
>JBGASI010000037.1:0-15065 GCA_044229815.1 Vicinamibacteria bacterium
GGAGGCGGCCGACGCGCTGGCGCAGCGCGACGCGCGGCTGCGCGAGGTGCTCGAGCACGGCGCCCTGCTCTTCTACTCCCGGGCCCCGGACGGCGAGCTCACCTACGTCGGCAACCAGGCCGCGCGTTTCCTCGACTGTGAGCCGGGGCAGGCGACCGTGCGCTGGAGCGACGTGGTGCCCGACACTCCCGTGAACCGTGCGGCGCGCGAGGCGAGCGCCCGCGCGCTCCGCACCGGCGAGCGCCAGCCGGCCCAGGAACTGGAGATCGTCACCGCGACGGGCCGGCGGTTGAGCGTCGAGGCCCACGAGACGCCGGTCGTGCGCGACGGTCGCGTGGTGGCCGTGGTCGGGGCGCTGACGGACCTCAGCGAGCGCAAGGCGGCCGCGGCCGCCCGCTCGCGCAGCGAGGAGGCCGCCCACAAGGAGGAGCGCCTGCAGGCCCTCGGCGAGCTGGCGGGCGGCCTCGCGCACGAGTTCAACAACCTGCTGGGCGTCATCTCGGGCGCCTCCGAGCTGGTGCTGCGGCAGCTGCCGCCGGACCTCCCGGCGCGGGAGCGCATGCAGCAGATCCTCAGGGCCTGCGAGCGTTCCGCTCAGCTCACGGGCCAGCTGCTCGCGGTCGGCCGGCGCCAGGCGCTGCAGCCCAGCCTGGTCGACCTCAACGAAGCGCTGCGCGAGACGGTGCGCCTGCTGCCCCCGCTGGTCGGGGAGCGGGTCGCCGTGGTCTTCGAGCCGGCCTCGCAGCCGGCGCTCGTCCGCGTCGACCGGGCCCGGCTCGACGACGTCGTGCGGCAGCTGGCGACGAACGCCCGAGACGCGATGCCCGAGGGCGGCCGGCTCACCATCCGCACCGAGAGCGTCGAGCTCGAGGAGGACGCCGTGCCGGCCGGCTCGGGGCTGGCGCCCGGTTCGTTCGTCCGTGTCGAGGTCGCGGACGAGGGCCGGGGCATGGACGCCGCGACGCGCGAGCGCGCCTTCGAGCCGTTCTTCACGACCAAGCCGCCCGGCCAGGGCTCGGGCCTCGGCCTCGCGACCGTCTACGGCATCGTCCGGCAGAGCGGCGGCGCGATCGAACTGGAGTCGGAGCCCGGGCGGGGCACGCGGCTGCGCATCCTACTGCCGCGGGTGCGGGAGACAGCCGTCGCGCGCGCGACGCCGGAACCGGCGCGCGAGGGGCGGGCCACGATCCTGATCGCCGAGGACGACGAGGGCCTGCTCGAGATCACGACGATGCTGGTCGAGTCGCTCGGCTACGACGTGCTCTCCGCGGCGAGCGGGGCAGACGCCCTGGCGCTGTTCGAACGGCAGCCGGGGGCGATCGACCTGCTGCTGACCGACGTCGTGATGCCGGGCATGGACGGCACCGAGCTCGCGGCGCGCCTGCGCGCGCGCCGGCCCGGGCTGAGGGTGCTCTTCGTGTCCGGCTATCCCGATGCCCTCGTGGAGCGCGGGCGCGACGCGACCGAGTCGATCCTGCTGAAGCCCTTCACCTCGGCCGCCCTCGTGGCGCGGCTCGAGGCCCTGCTCGGCCCCGCCGCCGGCCGCTAGCGAGCCCCTGCCAGCAGGAACACCAGCGCCGCGTTCCAGTTGACCGCGATCTCGTTGGTCGCGTAGGAGTCCTGTTCGTCGGCGTACATCTTCGCCGGCGGCAGGCCGTCCGGCAGCTTCGCCATCACCGCGTCCTGCCGGTGGCCGTTCGGGCCTCCCGCCAGCAGGCCCGGCCAGGGCTCGGGGTTCGCGTCGGCGCCGCTCGGGCGATGGTGCGGGTGGCGGAACGGGTTTGCGCCCACCTGGCTCACCCACGACAGAGAGAACGTGTTGCGGCCGAGCAGGTAGTACAGATCGTCCCGCGCCGCCGCCACGTAGCGCGGGTCCGCCGCGAGCCTGTTCGCGACCAGCAGCTGCAGGCCGTAGTTCGCGACGACGCCGTTCGAGCCCCAAACGTAGTCGCGGCCCGTCAGGCTCACGCGGTAGCCGTGCGCCGCCGAGCGCGCCACGATCGCGTCCGCGGCGGCGAGCGACTCGCGGCGGATGGCGGCCCGGACGGCGTCGTCGCCCTTCGCCGCGAGCGCGTAGGACCACAGGGCGAGGGGGGCGACGCTCGGCCACGCGGGCGGGCCGTCGGCCCTGATCGCGCCGCGCAGGGCCTGTTCGTGCTCCAGGAAGTAGCGGTGGGCGGCCTCGTCGCCGCCCGTGCGCCACAGCTCGGCCGCCGCCCACAGCAGCTCGTCCTGGCAGTTGCCGTCGCCGTAGGCGCCGGTCGAGACGCCGGCGGGATTGCGGAACGGTACGTCGGGGTGCGCCGCGGCCCACGCGAACGCGCGCCTCGCGGCCGCGAGCGCGCGCTCGGCGTAGGCCGCGTCGTACGGCCGGTACGCGCGGCCGGCGATCGCCGCGACCGCCGCGAGGTCCGCCGTGGCGCAGGTGCCCTTGAAGGGCGGAGCGCCCGTGCCGATCGCGAAGCTCGTGCTCCTGTCGTCCTGCGGCATCACGAAGCCCGGGAAGGCCTCGCTCGTCTGCTTGTGGAACGCGCCGCCGTCCTCGTCCTGCAGCGAGAGCATCCAGTCGAGGTTCCAGCGGATCTCGTCGAGCACGTCGGGCATGGCGTCGCCCGACTCGGGGATGTCGAGCGCCAGGCCCCGGAGGCGGTCGGGGAACACCTCGAAGGCCCACAGCAGCGTGCCGGTCGTGATGCCCGAGTTGACGACGTAGCGGCCGTAGTCGCCGGCGTCGTGCCAGCCCTTCGCCGAAGCGCGCGGCCCCGTCCTGCCCGACGAGGCGTGCCAGCTTCCCTCGAGGTGGCACGCGGGGTAGCGGTAGCCCGGGAACTGCGGGCCGAGGTCCACCGCCGTGCCGCAGCGCTGCCCGTAGAACGAGCGCAGCGCCAGGTACAGGGGCCGCGTGAACACGTCGTCGCCGACCGGGAACTCGAAGCTGCGGCCGACGCCGGGGACGTCGACGAAATACGTCCCCGGCTTCGCGAGCGCGCTGAAGTCGGCGGCCCGCACCTGATCGCCGGAGTCCGGCTCGGCGACAGGTGCCGCGAGCGAACCCTCGAAGACGCTCTGGCCGCTCTTCGCGTCCCGCACGGCGAAGCGCCCGACCGGCGCGGGGACGGCGACGGACGCGATCTTCGCTCCGGTCGTCGGGTAGCCGATCTGGCTCACCTTGATGTCGGTCGAGGGCGCCGTAGCCAGCAGGGTCGCGGCGAGCAGGGACAGCAGGGGCATCGTTCTCCTCCGAGGCCCGCATTGTCGCACCTCGACGAGATGTAAAGTGATATTGACAATATGGAAAGTGATACGTACATTCCGCGAGAAGACCGGAGGCGACGATGATCGGCTCAGGGATGTCCCGTGAAGGCCTCGTGCCCGCGCTGCTCGCAACGGGCGCGCTCTGGCTCGGCCACGCGCTGCTTCTCCACGCTGGCCGCCACTACCTCGACCCGGGCTGGGGCGTGCGCGCGTGCTTCTTCGCCGGGGTCGCCGGGCTGATGGTCGCCGGCGTGGCGACCACCCGCCTCGTGCGCCGCGCCGACTACCCGTGGCTGATGCTCGTCGCGGCGACGGCGATCCCGCTGTTCCAGCCGCAGAACAAGCCGGACACGCTCGCCTGGCGGCTGGTCGGCGGGGCGACCGGGCTCGTGCTGGTCCTCGTGGCGGCCCACGCCTTCGTGCGCATGGTCGCGCGCATGGACGAGCTCGAGCGCCGCGTCAACCTGGAGGCGCTCGCGTTCGCCTTCGGGGTGTCGCTGGTGCTGGCGATGGCGTACGCGCTGGCGCAGGACCTGCTGCCGCCGTTGTCGGGCCTCTGGGTGTCGATGGCGATGATCGCCACCTGGCTGGTTGGCTGGAACCTCGCGTCGCGGAGGTACCGGTGAGGAACCGGCTGCGCGTGCTGCGCGCCGAGCGCGAGTGGTCGCAGGCCGACCTGGCCGAGCGGCTCTCGGTGTCGCGCCAGACCGTCAACGCGATCGAGAACGGCCGCTACGATCCGAGCCTGCCGCTCGCGTTCGCGATCGCGCGCCTGTTCGCCCTGCGCATCGAGGACGTCTTCACGCCCGACGGGGAGCCCCCGCGGGCGGGTGGCGAGCCACCGGAGTAGGGCGCGCGCGCCCGGTGTAGGCTGTGCGCCGGAGGTCCTCCATGCTCCCGCTCCTGCTGCTCGCCCCCCTGCTCGCCGCCGCCGCTCCCGCCCAGGCCGCGGAACCGGCCGCGAGCGTCACGATCACGATCCTGGCGACCACCGACACCCACGGCGCGGTCTACCCGTACGACTACTACACGCGCGAGCCGGCCGCGCGCGGGCTGGCGGCCGCCGCGACGCTGATCGAGGACGTGCGGCGCGAGACGCCGAACACCCTCTTGATCGACTGCGGCGACACGATCCAGGGCTCGCCGCTCGAGAGCGTCCACCAGAACGCCGTGCGCGCCGGCAAGACCACCGCCGCCGACCCGATGATGCTCGTGATGAACGCGCTGGGCTACGACGCGATGGTCGTCGGCAACCACGAGTTCAACTTCGGCCAGCAGAACCTGCAGGCCGCGCGCGCCGCCGCGAAGTTCCCGTGGCTCTCGGCCAACACGCTGTCGAGCGGCGTGCTGCCGCCGTTCGCCCCGTACGTCGTGAGGACCGTGGCCGGCGTCAAGGTGGCGATCCTCGGCGTCACCACCGGCGCCGTGCCGCAGTGGGAGAAGGCGGAGCAGGTCCAGGGACTGACGTTCCTCGCCCCGGAAGAAGGCGTTCGCCGCGCGCTCGAGGCGCTGGCGCCCGAGAAGCCGGACGTCGTCCTGGCCGCGGTTCACGCCGGGCTCGACCGCGACCCGAAGACCGGCACGCCGCGCGCGGGGGAGATGGAGCGCGACAACCGGGTCTGGCAGATCGCCGAGCGCTTCCCGCAGCTGGCCGCGATCGTCTACGGCCACACCCACCAGCGCGAGCCGGGCCGCCGCGTCGGCAACGTGCTGCTGGTGCAGCCGCGCAACGGCGCCGCCGAGGTGGCGCGGATCGACCTGCGGCTCGCCCGCGACGCCTCCGGCGCCTGGACGCTCGCGCAGGCCTCGAGCGCGCTGCTCGCGGTCAAGCCGGAGACGCAGCCGGACCCGAAGGTGCTGGAGATCGCCCGGCCCTACCACGAGGCGGCGGAGCGCTACCTGGACCAGCCGGTCGCGCGCTCGGCGGTCGACCTCTCGGGCGCGCTCGGGCGCTTCGAGGACAGCGCGCTCGTCGACGCGATCCAGGAGGTGCAGCTGCGCTACGCGCGCGCCGACGTCAGCCTCACGGCGCTGTTCCGCCCGCAGCAGCGGATCGCGCGCGGGCCGGTCAGCGTGCGCGAGCTGGCGGGGCTCTACGTCTACGACAACGAGCTCTACGCGGTCGAGGCCGACGGCCGCATCCTGCGCCAGGCCCTCGAGAACGCGGCGCGCTACTTCCGCAGCTGCCCGGAGCCGACCTGCGCGAGCGGGCCGCTCGTCGACCGCGCGGTGATGGGCTACAACTTCGACATGGCGCAGGGGGTCGAGTACGAGATCGATCTCAGCCAGCCCGTCGGCAGCCGCATCCGGAACCTGCGCTACAAGGGCGCGCCGCTGCGCGACGAGCAGCCGCTGCGCATCGCGCTCAACAACTACCGCTCCGCCGGCTCCGGCGGCTACACGATGTGGAAGGACGCGAAGGTCGTCTGGCGCAGCGGGCGCGACATCCGCGAGCTGATGGTCGAGTACTACGTCGCGAAGAAGCGCCTGCCGGAGAAGGCGGACGGCAACTGGCGGCTCGTCCCGCCCCAGGCGCGCGCGACACTGGCGCGCGAGGAGGAGGCGGCCCACTAGCCCGGAGCAGGCGTCAACAGCGCCTCGAATGACACCGATCATTGCGTCTCATGGCGCTACGCTGTTGACTTCGCGTCGCCTTAGCGCGTACTCTCGCCTGCGAATCGTGATGAGCCTCGGGATTGCAGCGCGCGCGGTCGTCCTCTCCAGCGTCGCTGTACGACTGTCCGTTCGACTGTCGGTCCTGGCCCTGCCGGTCCTGGGCCTGCGGCTCGGGGGTGCGGTGGCCTAGGCTGAAAAGCCAGTCGAGGCCACCCGCAAACCCCCGAGGGCAACCTCGGGGGTTTTGCTTTTTCGGGGCTTCACTTTCGCGGAGGAGCGAGTGCAACGAACGGGCGCACAGATCGTCTGGGAATGCCTGGTGAAGGAAGGGGTGAAGGTCGTCTTCGGCTACCCCGGCGGGGCCATCCTGCCCACCTACGACGCCATGCTCGACTACGACGCGGTCCGCCACGTGCTCGTCCGGCACGAGCAGGGGGCCGCGCACATGGCGGACGGCTTCGCGCGCGCGAGCGGGAAGGTGGGCGTCGCGATCGCCACCTCGGGCCCGGGCGCCACGAACCTCACCACCGGCATCGCGACCGCGATGCTCGACTCCTCGCCCACGGTCTTCATCACAGGCCAGGTCTCCTCGAAGGTGCTCGGCACGGACGCCTTCCAGGAGGTCGACGTCACCGGCATCACGCTGCCGATCACCAAGCACAACTCGCTGGTGACCGACGTGCGGCAGATCGCCCGCACGATCAAGGAGGCCTTCGTGATCGCCGCCTCCGGCCGGCCCGGCCCGGTGCTGGTCGACATCACGAAGGACGCGCAGCAGGCGAAGACCGACTTCCACTACCCCGACTCGGTGCACCTCCCGGGCCTGCACGAGCCGGACGCCCCCGACGCCGAGAGCCTCGCCGAGGCCGCCGAGCTGATCTCGAAGGCCCAGCGGCCGCTGATCCTCGCCGGCGCCGGGGTGATCCGCTCGGGCGCCTCGCAGGCCCTCGTCCAGTTCGCGGAGAAGGCCGGCATACCCGTGGGCCTGACGCTGCTGGGCATCGGCGGCTTCCCCCAGAGCCACCCGCTGTGCCTGGGCATGATGGGCATGCACGGCGAGGCCTTCGTCAACAGCGCGATCCAGGAGGCCGACCTGCTGCTCGCCTTCGGCATGCGCTTCGACGACCGCGTCACCGGCAACCTCAAGACCTACGCCCCGCACGCCAAGAAGATCCACGTCGAGATCGACCCCTCCGAGATCGGCAAGAACGTCAAGGTGGACGTGGCGCTCGTCTCCGACCTGCTGGCGGCGCTGCGGGCGCTCACCCCGCTCGTGGACGGCAAACGCCACGAGCCGTGGCTGGCGAAGATCGAGTCCTGGCGCCAGGACACCCGCTCGCGCGACATCCTCAACCGCGACGGCGGCGGCCCGCTGCTCGCCGCGCACGTGATCAACGACATCTGGCGCACCACCGGCGGCAACGCGATCGTGGTGAGCGACGTCGGCCAGCACCAGATGTGGGAGGCGCAGTACTACAAGCACGATCAGCCGCGCACGCTGATCACCTCGGGTGGCCTCGGCACCATGGGCTTCGCGCTGCCCGCCGCGATCGGCGCCAAGATGGCGCGGCCCGAGGCCGAGGTCTGGGTGGTGGCCGGCGACGGCGGCTTCCAGATGACGCAGTGCGAGCTGGCGACGCTGCAGCAGGAACAGCTCGACATCAAGATCGCGGTGATCAACAACGGCTACCTGGGCATGGTGCGGCAGTGGCAGGAGTTCTTCCACGACAAGCGCTACGCCGCGACGCCGATGCTCTCGCCCAACTTCGTGAAGCTGGCGCAGGCCTACGACATCGAGGCCCACCGGGCGACCACGCGGGCCGAGGTGGTGCCCACCGTCGAGCGCGCGCGCGCGGCGAAGGGCGCGGTGCTCCTCGAGTTCCAGGTGCAGAAGGAGGACGCCGTCTACCCGATGGTGCCGGCCGGCAGCGACCTCCACGCGATGATCCGCCGGCCCGCCGAGGAGGTGCGCTCGTGAAGCACACATTGGTCGCGAAGGTGATGGACCAGCCGGGCGTCCTCAACCGGGTGGCGAGCCTGTTTCGCCGGCGGGCCTTCAACATCGACTCGCTGACGGTCGGCCACACCGAGACCGAGGCCTTCTCGCGGATGACGATCGTGGTCGACACCGCCCGGGTGCCGGCGCACATCGTGGAAGCGAACCTGCGCAAGCTGATCCCGGTCGCCGAGGTGGTCGACGTCACCCACCTGGCGACGGTGGACCGCGACCTGGCGCTGATCCGGGTGGGCTGCCTGCCGGCCGAGCGCGCCGAGCTCGCGAGCCTCGTGGAGATCTTCCGCGGCCGCATCGTCGACGTCGCGACCGACTCGGTGATCGTCGAGGTCACCGGGGACGAGCAGAAGGTGAACGGCCTCGTGGACCTGCTGCGCCCGCGGGGCATCCTGGAGATGGTGCGGACCGGCAAGGTGGCCATGGTCCGCGGCAGCGTCGCCGCGCAGAAGCCGGCGGAGCACGAAGCGGGCGCGGCGGGCGCCGCCGCCACGCACTAGAGGGAGAGAGATCAACCATGGCACGCATGTACTACGACACGGACGCCGACATTTCCCTCCTCAAGGGCCGCAAGGTCGCGGTGATCGGCTACGGGAGCCAGGGTCACGCCCACGCGCTCAACCTCAGGGACAGCGGCGTCGACGTGATCGTCGGCCTGCCGGCGGCGAGCCGCTCGCGCGCGAAGGCGCAGGCCGAGGGCCTGAAGGTGCGTACGCCGAAGGAGGCCGCCGCCGAGGCCGACATCATCATGATCCTGACGCCCGACACGGGCCAGGCGAAGCTCTACAAGGACGAGATCGAGCCGGGCCTCGCGCCGGGCAAGACCCTGATGTTCGCCCACGGCTTCAACATCCGCTTCGGCACGATCACCCCGCCGGCGGGCGTCGACGTCTCGATGATCGCGCCCAAGTCGCCCGGCCACCGCGTGCGCGAGGTGTTCAAGGAGGGCCAGGGCACCCCCGGCCTGCTCGCCGTCCACCAGGACGCCAGCGGCCAGGCCAAGGCGACGGCGCTCGCGTACGCGCGGGGCATCGGCTGCACGCGGGCGGGGGTCATCGAGACGACCTTCGCCGAGGAGACCGAGACCGACCTGTTCGGCGAGCAGGCCGTGCTCTGCGGCGGCGCCTCGGCGCTGGTGAAGGCCGGCTTCGAGACGCTGGTGAAGAACGGCTACCAGCCGGAGATCGCCTACTTCGAGTGCATGCACGAGCTGAAGCTCATCGTCGACCTGATGTACCGCGGCGGCCTCAACTACATGCGCTACTCCGTCTCCGACACCGCCGAGGACGGCGACTACACGGCCGGCCCGCGCGTCGTCACCGACGAGACGAAGCGCGAGATGCAGAAGATCCTCGACGAGATCAAGAGCGGCGCCTACGCGAAGCGCTGGGTGGCCGAGAACGAGAGCGGCCGGCCCGTCTTCAACGCCACGCGTGCCGCCGAGCGCAGCCACAAGATCGAGCAGGTGGGCGCGAAGCTGCGGGCGATGATGCCGTTCCTCGACGCCGTCGAGGTGACGGCGGACGGCGAGGTGAAGAAGGCCGGCGACAGGCCGTCGGGGGCCGTACGATGAGCGGCCCGCGCGTCACGATCTTCGACACCACGCTGCGCGACGGCGAGCAGTCGCCGGGCTGCAGCATGCACACCGCCGAGAAGGTGCGGATGGCGCTGCAGCTCGAGCGGCTCGGCGTCGACATCATCGAGGGCGGCTTTCCGATCGCCTCGGCCGGCGACTTCGAGGCGGTGCAGGCGATCTCCGAGGCGGTCAAGGGCGCGCGCGTGGCCGCCCTCTGCCGCGCCAAGGCGAAGGACATCGAGAGCGCGGGCAAGGCGCTCGAGCCGGCGCTCCACCCGGTGATCCACACCTTCCTGGCGACCTCGGGCATCCACTTGCAGTGGAAGCTCAAGATCACCCCCGAGGAGGCGCTCGCCCAGGCGGTCGAGGCGGTCCGCTTCGCCCGCAGCTTCACCGACGAGGTGGAGTTCTCGGCCGAGGACGCCTCGCGCTCCGACTACGGCTACCTCAAGGAGATCCTGCAGGCCGTCCACGCCGCCGGCGCGAGGACGCTCAACGTCCCGGACACCGTCGGCTACGCGCTGCCGCACGAGTACGCCGAGATGGTGCGCAAGCTCGTGCACGACATCCCCGGCGCGGTGATCTCGGTCCACTGTCACAACGACCTCGGCCTCGCGGTCGCCAACTCGATCGCCGCCGTGCAGGCGGGGGCCCGCCAGGTCGAGTGCACGATCAACGGCATCGGCGAGCGCGCCGGCAACGCCTCGCTCGAGGAAGTCGCGATGGTGCTCAAGGTGCGCAAGGAGGTGCTCGGCTTCGAGACGGGCATCCGCACGGAGCTGCTCGCCCCGGCCAGCACCCAGCTCTCTTCGGTGACCGGCGTCTGGCCGCAGCCCAACAAGGCGATCGTGGGCCGCAACGCCTTCGCGCACGAGGCCGGCATCCACCAGCACGGCATGCTGGCCAACCCGCTGTGCTACGAGATCATGACGCCCGCCAGCGTGGGCGTCTCGCAGTCGATGCTGATCCTCGGCAAGCACTCGGGCAAGCACGCGGTCGAGGCGCGGCTCAAGCAGCTGGGCGTCTCCGTCAGGTCCGAGGACATCGAGACGGTGACGGCCGAGGTGAAGGCGCTCGCCGACCGCACCAAGTTCGTCTACGACGAGGACCTGCTCGCGATCGTCTCGCACGCGCCCGAGCCGCGGGCCCGGCTGGTGCGCTACCAGGTGCTCTCGGGCAACGCGATCCTGCCGACCGCCACCGTCGAGGTCGAGGTCGAGGGCCACCGGCGCACGGCCTCGGCCGTGGGCAACGGCCCGCTCGACGCCGCCCTGAAGGCGGCGGACGCGGCGCTCGGCTTCGAGCTGCAGCTGCTCGAGATGCACACGCGCGCGGTCACGGCCGGCAAGGACGCCCTGGCCGAGGTCACGGTCCGCGTGCTGCACGACGGCGTCGAGTCGCTCGGCCAGGCCGCGAGCCGCGACACGCTCGAGGCGACGCTCAAGGCCTACCTCTCGGCGGTCGCCTCCGCGCGCGAAGCGCGGGCCGCGGCGTAGCGGATGACGAGCCCCCGACGTCTCGTCGACAAGATCTGGGACGCGCACCTCGTCGCGGCCGAGACGCAGGACACGCCGGCCGTCCTCTACGTCGACCTGCACCTGGTGCACGAGGTCACCTCGCCGCAGGCCTTCTCGGAGCTGCGCGCCCGCTCGCTGCGCGTGCGCCAGCCGGAGCGGACCGTGGCGACGATGGACCACGCGATCCCGACGCGGCTCGGTCCGGACGGCCGCCGCGCCGCGGCGGAGGGCGCCGCGGCCGAGCAGGTGAGCGCGCTGGCGGCCAACTGCCGCGAGTTCGGCGTGCCTCTCTTCCCGGTCGGCGACGCGCGGCAGGGGATCGTGCACGTGATCGGCCCCGAGCTGGGGCTGACGCACCCGGGCTTCACGATCGTCTGCGGCGACAGCCACACCAGCACCCACGGCGCCTTCGGCGCGCTGGCCTTCGGCATCGGCACGAGCGAGGTCGGCCACGTGATGGCGACGCAGTGCCTGCTGCAGCGGCGGCCGAAGGCCTTCGCGGCCGAGTTCGCGGGGCGGCTGCGCGACGGCGTCACGGCCAAGGACCTGATCCTGGCCCTGATCGCGAAGATCGGCACCGCCGGCGCGACGGGCCACGCGCTCGAGTACCGCGGCAGCGCGATCCGCGCGCTGTCGATGGAGGAGCGGATGACGGTGTGCAACATGTCGATCGAGGCCGGGGCCCGCGCCGGCCTGGTCGGCCCGGACGACACCACCTACCAGTACCTGGCCGGCCGGCCGTTCGCCCCCGCCGGGGGCGCCTGGGACGCCGCCGTCGCGCGCTGGCGCGGCCTGCCGAGCGACGAGGGCGCCACCTTCGACCGCACGGAGACGATCGACGCCTCGACGCTCGAGCCGATGATCACCTGGGGCACGAGCCCCGGCATGGGCATCCCGGTGCGCGGCCTCGTGCCGCGGCCCGACGGCGACGCGAGCCACGAGCAGGCGCTGCGCTACATGGGCCTCGAGCCGGGCAAGCCGCTGCTCGGCCGCAAGGTCGACGTGGTCTTCATCGGCTCGTGCACCAACTCCCGCATCTCCGACCTGCGCGACGCCGCGCGCGTCCTGCGCGGGCGCCGGGTGGCCGACGGCGTGCGGACGCTGATCGTCCCGGGCTCGCAGCCGGTGAAGGAGCAGGCCGAGAAAGAGGGCCTCGACCGCGTCTTCCGCGAGGCCGGGGCCGAGTGGCGCGAGGCCGGCTGCTCGATGTGCCTCGCCATGAACGACGACCGCCTGCAGCCGGGGCAGTACGCGGTCAGCACGAGCAACCGCAACTTCGAGGGCCGGCAGGGGCCGGGCGGGCGCACGTTCCTGGCCTCGCCGCTGACGGCGGCCGCCACGGCCGTGCAGGGCGCGATCGCCGACGCCCGGGAGTTGCTGCGATGAAGGCCGTCCACGAGATCCGCTCCCGCACGCTGGTGCTCCCGGCCGAGAACGTGGATACCGACCAGATCATCCCGGCCCGCTTCCTGGTGACCACCTCGCGCGAGGGGATCGGCAGGGGGCTCTTCGCCGACTGGCGCTGGGAGGCCGACGGCCGGCCGAAGCCCGGCTTCGTGCTCAACACCCCGGCTGCGGAGGGCGCGCGCGTGCTCGTGGCCGGCCGCAACTTCGGCTGCGGCTCCTCGCGCGAGCACGCCGTCTGGGCGCTGCAGGCCGGCGGCTTCGACGCCGTGGTCAGCAC
This sequence comes from Vicinamibacteria bacterium, assembly GCA_044229815.1. GTDB lineage: Bacteria > Acidobacteriota > Vicinamibacteria > Fen-336 > Fen-336 > DATBSL01. Next base: position 12,660 of record JBGASI010000037.1, read on the forward strand.
GGCCTTCGCCGACATCTTCCGGGCGAACGCGCTCAAGAACGGCCTGCTGCCCGTGGTCGTCGACGAGGCGCTGCACCGCCGCCTGCTCGAGACCCCGGGCGCGGAGGTCGTGATCGACGTCGAGGCCTGCACGCTCGCGAGCGGCGCCCTGGCCGCCAGCTTCCCGCTCGAGCCTTTCGCGCGATACTGCCTGCTGAACGGGCTCGACGAGCTGACTTTCATCCTGTCGCGGGAGGCGGAGATCGCCGCCTTCGAGGCGGCCCGGGGCCCCGCCCCCTGGAGGTTTTGATGAAGCCGAAGATCGCAGTCCTGCCGGGCGACGGCATCGGCCCGGAGGTCACCGCCGCCGCCCTGCGCGTGCTCGAGGCCTGCCTGCCCTTCGACAAGCGCGAGGCCCTGGTGGGCGGCGCGGCGATCGACGCCACCGGCGACCCGCTGCCGAAGGACAGCGTCGCGATCTGCCACGACGCCGACGTGGTGTTCCTCGGCGCGGTCGGCGGGCCGAAGTGGGACAAGGGCCCCGCCCGGCCGGAGGAGGGCCTGCTGCGGCTGCGCCGCACGCTCGGGGTCTACGCCAACCTGCGGCCGGCCCGCTACCTGGGCCTGCCCACGCCGCTCAAGGAGGGCCTCGCGCGCCACGCCGACATCCTGGTCGTGCGCGAGCTGTCGAGCGGCGTCTACTTCGGCGAGCCGCGCTGGCTGCGGGACGACGCGGCGCTCGACACCTGGCAGCAGACCGCGGCCGAGGTACGCCGCGTCGCCCACGTCGCCTTCAAGCTCGCGCGCCGGCGCCGCAAGCACGTCAGCTCCGTCGACAAGGCGAACGTGCTGGCCTGCTCGCGCCTGTGGCGACGGGTGGTGAGCGAGCTCGGCGCCGAGTACCCGGACGTCACGCTCGAGCACCGCTACGTGGACTCGGCTGCCTTCGAGATCCTGCGCGCGCCGCACCAGTTCGACGTGATCCTCACAGACAACATGTTCGGCGACATCCTCAGCGACGAGTCGGCCGCGCTCGCGGGCTCGATCGGCGTGCTGCCGTCGGCCTCGCTGGGCGAGGGACCCGGGCTCTACGAGCCGATCCACGGCGCCGCGCCCGACATCGCCGGCAAGGGGATCGCCAACCCGACCGGCGCGATCCTGACGGTCGCGCTCATGCTCGAGCACGCCTTCCGTCGCCCGCAGATGGCGCGCGCGGTCGAGTCGGCCGCGATCGCCGCGCTGCGCGAGCTGCGCACCCCCGACGTCGGGGGCCACGCCACCACGGAGCAGGTGACGGAGGCCGTCCTGCGCCACCTCTCCTGGTCGCGCTGGTCCACGGACACGGAAGAGGAGGCCGCCCCGGCCGAGTGGGGGGTCTGAGGGTCCTCGTTGCATCCGGGCGCCGTCGTCCCTAGAATCGCCCGACAGCCGGGGGCATGAGCAGATGGGGAATGGGCGGCCCGCGCGGGCCAGGCCTGGACTGATCGGACTCTGTGGCGTGCTGGCGGCGGCCGGCTGCGGCGCCGGCGCCTCGCCGCCGGCGCCCGTCCCCACGCCGGTCCCGACACCCATGCCCTCGCCGAAGGTCGTCATCGTCTCCGTCGACGGCCTGCGGCCGGACGTCTTCTCCGCGGTCGAGCTGCCGAGCCTCGCGGGCCTCGCCCGGCGCGGGGTCTTCACCTGGAAGGCCCGCACCGTGCGGCCCTCGGAGACGCTGCCCGCCCACAGCTCGATGCTGTCGGGCCAGGACCCGAAGCTGCACACGATCACCTGGGACGACGACCTGCCCGAGCGGGGCGACATCCCGGTGCCGACGGTCTTCTCGGTCGCGAAGGCGGCCGGGCTGCGCACGGTGATGGTGGTGGGCAAGCGAAAGCTGAGGCACATCGCCACCGCGGGCACGGTCGACGCCTTCGTGCTCAGCGAGCGCGGCGACGCCGACGTCGCGAACGAGGCGATCGTGCAGGCCGGGGTGGGCTTCGACCTGCTGTTCGTGCACTTCCCGGACGTCGATCTGGCCGGACACGCGGAGGGCTGGATGTCCGCGCCGTACCTCGCCAAGGCCGTTCTCGCCGACGAGGCGATCGGGCGCCTGCTCGCGGCGCTGCCGCCGCAGGCCACCGTGCTCTTCACCTCCGACCACGGAGGGCGGGGCACGAACCACGGCCCTGACGTGCCCGAGAACACGACGGTGCCCTGGATCCTGGCCGGCCCGAGGGTGTTGCGCCGCGGCGAGCTGACCAGGGTGATCAAGGAGACGGACACCGCAGCCACGGCGCTCTTCGTGCTGGGCCTGAAGCTCCCCGACGGCTGCCCGGCCGAGGTCGTGAGCGAGGCCTTCGGCACGCCCTAGGCGGCCGGGGCGCTCAGCGTCGGCGGACGACGCGGCGGGCGGCCCGCCCGACGAGCCCTGAGGCCGCCTGGCGT
>JBGASI010000556.1:0-3296 GCA_044229815.1 Vicinamibacteria bacterium
GAGGACCTGATGGCCGACGGCGGCCTCTCCTCGGTCGGCCTCGAGTACCAGGTGATCGACGACCTCGGCAACAAGGACGCCGCCGCGGGGCGCCCGGGCGTGCGCGCGACGGCGGGGCTCTACGACGTCTACCCGCCGGCCGCCGACAAGCCCTTGAAGCCGGTCGGGGAGTGGAACGAGGCGCGCATCGTGGTCCGCGGCCGCCACGTCGAGCACTGGCTCAACGGCGTCCGGGTGCTGGAGTTCGAGCGCGGGTCGCAGGACTTCCGCGACCACGTCGCCCTGGGCAAGCACCGCGCCTGGCCGGCCTACGGCGAGTGGAACGAGGGCCTGCTGCTGCTCCAGCACCACGGCGGGGGCGTCTCGTACCGCAACGTCAAGCTCCGCGAGCTGAAGGCCGACTAGCCCTCAGATCTGCGAGCCGTCGGCCGGGCGCAGCAGGACGGACGTGATCCCCGAGACCACCTCGGCGTCCGAGTAGCCGGGCAGCGCGCGCAGCTTCAGCCACTCCGGGTCCTGGCGGAAGACGTCCCAGTTCTTCTCGCGCGTCACGGCGTCGGGGAAGACGAGCAGGTAGGTCAGGCTCGGCAGGCCCTCGCCGACGAGGTCGGACGCGAAGAAGACGGTGTCGAGGCCCACGCGGCGGAAGATCGCCAGCTCGCCGCCCTGCTCGAACATCTCGATCTTCTTGCGGCTCGCGGCCTTGCTGTGGGAGCGGTAGGTGCGCAGCTCGAACAGCCGGCCCGGCACGTCGGCGGCGCCCTTCGGCTTCTCGATGCCGGGGAACGTCGGCACGGCCACGTGCAGCGAGGAGTCGCAGCGCAGGTACGGCGGGTCGCCGGACGGCAGCGACGCGAGTGGACCGACGGTCTTCTTGTACTCGGCGTCGGCCGACAGCCGCTCGTCGAGCGTCGCCGCGGAGGCGGCGTCGGGGTGCGGGATCAGGACGTGCAGCGTCGGGCCCTCGGCGCCCAGCGCCACGTTCCACACGCCGACCGGCGCGATCCCGGCGCGGTTCAGCGCCGGCACCAGCGCGTCCTTGACGTACGCGCCGAAACGCGTCGCCATCGCGCCGGTGTGCAGGCGGTAGCGGCGCAGCTCGTAGACCAGCCGGCGCGGGTCCGCGCCGGAGGCCTGGCCGGAGCCGGCGGGGTCGGCACTGGAGAGCGCGCCCGTGGGCGCGACGGCGGCGGCGGTCGAGGCGGCGAGAAAGGCCCGGCGTTCCATTGGCAGCTCTCCTTGCTTCGTTGCGTGCGAGGCGGGCGAAGCGTAGCACGCGCCGGCTCGCCGCGGCTCGGCTCAGAAGGCCTTCGAGAGGCCGGCCACGACGGAGAAGCGGGGCGCGAGCTGGGCGTCGTTGACGCGCCGGTACAGCGGGGTCAGCAGGAAGCCGTAGACGCCGACGCCGTCCGGCCCGCGGTAGCGCAGCCCGGTGTTGAGGTAGAGAACGGTGGAGCCCGTCGAGGGCACCGCCGTCCCGTCCAGGGAGCTGCGGCCCTGCGAGAACAGCTTCAGCTGAAGCGACGGCGTGACGCGCTTGATCGGCCTGCCGACCGTGAGGGCGGCGATCGCCAGGTTCGCGAAGCGGTAGCGGTAGTCGTTCGTCGTGTTCGCCTGGTAGGAGCCGGAGAGCGCCAGCTCGCTGCCGCGCGGGCCCAGCGCGCTCCACTGCAGGGAGCCGATGAGGTCCCCCGTGCCGGTCCCCGGCTGCAGCGTCGGGTCGAGCAGCGTGGAGTCGTAGTCGTCGATCACGTCGTGGCGGCCGGTGGGCAGCTTGAAGCCCACGCTCGCCACCAGCATCCTCCGCGGCGTCCGCAGGAAGGCGTGGCGCGCCCCGAGCACCAGGTCGCCCAGGCCGTGGACGCCGTACGAGGTGGTGACGCCGCCGTGGCCGATCTCGTAGTCGCGGCGGCCCGCGACCGGCAGCGAGGCGAACAGCGTCGTGCCCGCCCCCACGCCGAGGGCGACGTCGAGTTGCAGGAAGGCGTCGTCCCCGCGCAGCTCGTCGTGGTAGCCGGGCAGCAGGTCGCCGGTCTCGAGGGACACCTTGGGCCGGATCACGCGATCGACCTTCGAGCGGCCGGCCAGGCGCGCGGACATGTCCGTGTAGCGATACGACAGCTCGACCTGGAACGAGCCGCGGCCCACGAGGCCGGCGGTGCCGCGCGTGAGCATCAGGCAGCAGGTGGCATCGCAGGCGGCGACCGGCGAGGGCAGCGCCAGGGCGGCGAGGACCGCCGCCGGGAAGGCCAGGGCACGCAGCCGTGAGTGGGCCAAGGAATCCTCCGACCGGCCGAACGGGTCGACCGGCTGAACTGGGGTGCAGGGGTGATCGGGAACGGGCCTATTCTAAGCCGCCGACGGGCCTCAGCGGGCGGGGCGGACGACGAGGCGGTGACTGCCGCGGAGGCGGCGGTCCCTGGCCACGAGCTGCACGCGGAACAGCCGCTCTCCCCACGCTGCGCGCAGCCGGGCATCGGCGAGCGGCCGTTCCTCGACGCTCGCGGCGAAGCGCTTCGGGTCGTAGAGAAGCTCCTGCGCCGCGCCGCCTGGATCGGGCAGCCACACGCGGCCAGGCCGCGACACGTCGGCCGCGAGCGGGGTCATGAAGGTGAGGCGCAGGGGCTCGCGCGCCTCGGCGAGCGCGTAGTCCTCCGCGATCGTGACCTCGCCCCGCGCGCGGTCGAGCGAGACCTCGCGCCGCCAGCGGCCGACCCGCGCCTCGGCCGGCCAGGCCGGGGCGATGTCGAGCGCCAGGCGCACGAGCGACGGCGTCCGGGAGAAGACGACGTCCTTCGCCCGGTACGCGGCGCCGTCCTTCTGGTCGAGGCCGTTGATCGTCGGCAGGTTGTGGAAGCCCGACTGCATCGTCCAGATCTCGTAGCGCCGGGGGCTGAAGGTCTTCGCCGTGTACTCCTCGACCCCGACGTCGACCAGGACCGGCCGGCCGTCGGCGTAGACGAGCACGTTGCCGACGTCGTCGTGGTTGTGGCTCTGCGCGTTGTCGCCGCCCCAGGCGGCGACGTAGAGGCCGCGCGAGGAACCGGGCTGCTGCCGGGCCGCCATCATCTGCAGGTCCGGCCACCAGGCCTCGCCGTCGAGCGGCTCCTGCGCGGGGGCCGCGGCGATCTCGCGCGCGAGCGCGAGCGCCGGCAGGCTGCGGCCCGGGCTGCCCCACGGCGTCACCTCGTCGGGACCGTACGGCCCGCGCCGGCGCGCCAGGTGCGCCCCGAAGCCACTGAGCGAGGCGTCGCCCACGGCCTTGCCGTAGCGGTAGACGAGCTCGGGCTCGGGCC
>JBGASI010000557.1:0-3296 GCA_044229815.1 Vicinamibacteria bacterium
GCGAGCCCGCGGTCTCGCGCAGCAGGCCGGCGGCGAAGGCCCGTCCGATCCCCGGCAGCACGAGGAGCACGAGGCCGGGCAGCGCGGTGACGAGGCCGATCGCCTGGCCCGTCTCGCTGGTGCGGGCGAGCGCCAGCAGCGCGAGCAGCACCAGCGCGCTCTCCAGCAGACCCGAGGCGAGCGTGGCGTCGACGGCGTACAGGCCCAGCCGTTCGCAGACGCGCTCCTGTTCCTCCTCGGGCAGCAGCCCGACGAGCGGGTAGAGCACCCAGCGGAACGGGCGCACCCGCTCGCGGGCCCGCTCCGCCGCCCGCCGCTCCTCGGCGGCGCGCACCAGGGCCGCGCCATACGCGACGCGGTCGCGCACCACCTCGCCCCGCGGCCATTCCCGCAGCCGGTAGACGACGAGGCCCTGCTCGGGCAGCTCGGTCGCGGAGACGACCTCGTAGGTCGCCCCGCCCAGATCGACCGCCGTCCCCGGGAACCCGGGGCGCGCGTGGTGGGAGGGCTCGACCCGCAGGCGCAGCGGCAGCGAGCCGCGGCTCCAGATCTCGGCGGCGCCGGCGGCGCCGGGCGTCAGCCGGGCTTCCTCGCCGTCTTTGACGCGGAAGCGCTCGGTCACGGCGCGGCGCTACTCCCGCTTCCTCGAGAACAGCGAGTCGAAGGCGTCGCGGGCGCTGGGCCCGCCCGCGGACGACGCGCCGGCCGGCGAGGCGCTCTCGCGGAACTCGAAGAACTCGCAGAAGTTCGCCTTGTCCTTGTCCGTGACCCACTCCGCCTGCGGCTCGCGGCACTGGTTGTTGGCGCCGCGGTCGTGCAGCCGGCAGTTGAGGCAGCACTTCAGGTCGGAGTAGCAGTGGGGACAGCCGTCGGTGCGCGGGACCTTGGCGGCCAGCCGCAGCTCGCGGCCGCAGTGGTGGCAGGCCTTCATGGGCCGACTCTAGCCGAAGCCGGCGCCTGCGGCGAGCGCAGCGCGCCGCCCCGGGCGAGCGCCGCGGCGAGGGCCAGGTACAGCGCCGCGTCGATCCAGTAGATCCCGCGCAGCTCGAAGCGCGCGACGAGGCCGGCCACCGAGGGCGACAGCGCGCCGCCGAAGAGCGCGGCCCCGGAGAAGAAGCCGAACGCCGTCGTGCGCAACGCGGGGGGCGCCATCAGCCCGCCGATCGTGTAGCACAGGGTCAGCGAGCCGCCGGCCACGAGCCCGAGCAGCAACGCGAGCGCCAGCATCAGCTCGAAGCGCCCCACGAGCGCCATCGGAAACACGGCCGCGGCGCCGCCGACGAGCGTCAGCAGCAGCAGCGTGTGCGGCGGGTGGCGGCGGCTCAGGCGGCCGAGCGCCGTCGCCGAGACCGCGGCCGCGACCGAGTAGAGCGAGATGAGCGCGCCCGTGGCCGAGGCGAGCCGCGTCGCCGGCACGCCGAGGGCGGCGAGGTGCAGCGGCAGGATCGGCGTGAACGAGCGGCCGATGAAGTTCACCAGGAACAGCACGCCGAGCAGCGCGAGCAGGCCCGGCACGGCCACGACCGTTCCGAACGACGCGCTGCGGGCGGCCGCCGTCTCCGGGTCGACGCGCGGGCCTTCCTCGTAGAAGGCGAGCACGAGCAGCAGGGTGAGGGCGCACAGCGCGGCCGTGACGAGAAAGGTGAGGCGGATGCCGATCGAGTCGGCCAGCACGCCGCCGGCCAGCGGGCCGATCGCGGCGGAGAGGATCTGCGCGGCCTGGACGAGGCCGACCGCGCGGCCGGTCTCCTCGCGCGGGGACTGCGCGGTGGCCATCGCGAGCCCGAGCGGTCCGATCCCGCCGAAGAGCCCGATGCCCACGCGCAGCGCGAGCAGCTGGCCGACGTTCGTGGCCGCGGCGGAGAGCGAGAGGATGACCACGTACGAGGCGAGGGCCTTCACCGCGATGCCCTTGTGGCCGTGGCGGTCGGCCAGCCGGCCCCAGAAGGGCGCGAGCAGACCGGCGAGCAGCGGCGAGACACCGATCAGCACCCCGGCCCAAAGCGCCGCGTCGCCCTCGTCGGCGACGCCGAGCTCCCGCACGTACAGTGGCAGGAATGGCAGCACGAAGGCGAAGCCCGTGAAGACGGCGAACACCATCGCCACGGTGACGAGCTGGTTGCGGCGCGCGCGCGTCGAGGGGGCCGTCACGACAGCAGCCACACCTCGCCGATCACCAGCGAGCCGCGCTCCTCGAGACGCAGCCGCGTGCGGCCGCCCGAGCCGAGGCCGCGCGCCACCTCGGCGGCGCGCGCCAGCAGGCGCAGCGACGCGGGCGGCCCCGGGGACACCACCACGTCGCGCCAGCGCACGCCCTGGCTCCAGCCGGTCCCGATCGCCTTGCTCGCGGCCTCCTTGGCGGCCACCGCGAAGGCCACGGCGCGCGCCCGCGCCACGGGCTCCGCCGGCAGCGCAGCCGCCTCCTCGGGGTCCATCAGCTTCTCGACGAAGCGATCCCCGAAGCGCGCCAGGGCCTGCTCGACGCGCGAGGACTCCACCAGGTCGAGGCCGATACCGATCACCACGCTCGTCCGGCACGATAGCACGCCGTCGAGCGTCGGCTGTCGCAGGGATAGAATCGGTGTTCCGGGAGCCAGGGTGGACACGCCGCATTCCATGGGACCGTTCGAGGTGCGCCGCGAGCTGGGCCGCGGTGCGAGCGGCGTCGTCTACGAGGCCTACGACGCCGCCCACGACCGCGCGCTGGCCCTGAAGCTCTACGCGGGCGCGCCGGCCGAGGCCACCGGCGCCATTGCCCGGTTGCGGCGCGACGCCCAGGCGGCGGGCGCCCTCGGCCACCCCAACATCGCCGTCGTGCTCGGGGTCGGCGAGCACCTCGGGCAGCCCTGGGTCGCGACCGAACTGGTCGAGGGGCTGAGCCTCGCCCAGGTCGCCCGCAGCCGGACGCCCTGGCCGATCGAGCGCGTGCTCGACGTCTGGCGCCAGCTGTGCGAGGGGCTCGCGCACGCGCACCGCGAGGGCGTGATGCACCTCGACCTCAAGCCGGCGGACGTGCGGGTCACCGCCGCGGGCGACGTCAAGATCCTGGACTTCGGCGCCTGGCACCTCAAGGCCCTCGAGCGCCAAGGCCCCGGCCCGGCCGGGGGCGGGTTGCACTACCGGGCGCCCGAGGTCGTGGCCGGGCGCCGGCCCGACCGCCGCGCCGACGTCTTCGCGGTGGCGGCGATCGTCTTCGAGCTGGTGGGGCGGCGCCGCGCCTTTCCGGGCGAGAGCGCCACCGAGGTGGTGCGCGCCCTGTCTCGCTGCGAGCCCGACGTCCACGAGCTGCCGCAGAC